>NZ_JBJJLR010000051.1:0-37956 GCF_046230975.1 Pseudomonas sp. KCJK9058 | reverse complement strand
ACAGCATCCAGCCACCCTGTTCCGCGATCAGTTGGCGCACATAGGCGCTGCGGTAGTCGGGCTGAAACGGCAGTTGCCCGCCGAACTGCTGCTCGGTGTAGCGTTTGAGCGCCGGAACGTACAGCTCGCCCTTGTAGCCCAGCAGCAGTGGCTTGTCGTTGGCCACCAGTTCGGCGCAAAGGCTCAGCAACAGAAGGCCGGCAAACAACCACAGCGACACCCAGCCCAGGCGGTGGCTGCGAAAACGTTGCAGGCGACGGCGCGACAGGGGCGATAGCATCAGTGCGCCCTCGTATCAAAGTCGATGCGCGGGTCGAGCAGGGTGTAAGACAGGTCACCGAGCAGGCGAATCAGCAGGCCCGCCAGGGTGAAGATGAACAGCGTGCCGAACACCACCGGGTAATCCCGCGATACGGCGGCCTCATAACTCATGCGGCCCAGGCCATCGAGCGAGAAGATCACCTCGATCAGCAACGAGCCGGCAAAAAACACCGTGATCAGCGCCTGTGGCAGCCCGGCCACCACCAGCAGCATGGCGTTGCGCAACACGTGGCCATACAGCACGCGGCGTTCGCTGAGGCCCTTGGCCCGGGCAGTGACCACGTATTGGCGGGAAACCTCGTCGAGGAAGGCATTCTTGGTCAGCAACGTGAGGGTGGCGAACCCACCGATCACCAGGGCCGCGACCGGCAGCACCAGGTGCCAGAAGTAGTCGGCGACCTTGCCCAGCAGGCTGAGCTCGTCGAAATTGTCCGAGACCAGGCCGCGCACCGGGAACCAGTTGAGCGAAGTGCCGCCGGCAAACAGGACGATCAGCAGCAATGCGAACAGGAACGAAGGCAGGGCGTAACCGATCACGATCAACGCGCTGCTCCAGGCATCGAAGCGGCTGCCGTGGCGCATCGCCTTGCGGATGCCCAGCGGAATCGACACCAGGTAGGTGATCAGCGTGGCCCAGAAGCCCAGCGACAGGGTGACCGGCAACTTGTCGAGAATCAGGTCGGTGACTTTGGCGCCGCGGAAGAAGCTGTTGCCAAAGTCCAGCCGGGCATATTGGCCGAGCATCAACCAAAGCCGCTCGGGGGCGGATTTGTCGAAGCCATACTGGCGCTTGATCTCTTCGATCAGTTTCGGGTCCAGGCCGCGTGTGGCCCGGGATTCGCCATGGACCACTTCAGTTCGCGCGCCGGGTGCGCCGCCACCGAGGCCCTGCAGGCGCGCCACGGCTTGCTCCACCGGCCCACCCGGCGCGGCCTGGACGATGGCGAAATTGACCAGCAGGATTGCCAGCAGCGTCGGGATGATCAGCAACAGACGGCGCAGGATATAAGCGGTCATGGCGAGGCCTTCCGGCGTTCGGCCATCTGCGCGTTGGTCAGCGGGGTAGGGCTGACCTCCCACCAGGTGTCCAGGCCCTCGTCATAGGTGGCCTGGACCTTGGGCAGGCCGAAGCGGTTCCACCAGGCGGTGGAGCTGCCTGGCGGGTAGTAGTTGGGGATCCAGTAATAATTCCATTGCAGCACGCGGTCCAGGGCATGGGCGTGGCGCAGCATGTCGGCCTGGGTGTCGGCGCGGACCAGGCCGTCGATCAGGTGGTCTACGGCCGGGTCCTGCAAAACCATCAGGTTGTTCGAGCCGGGGTCGTGAGCGGCCGCCGAGCCAAAGTAGTTGTACAACTCGGCGCCCGGCGACAGGGTGACCGGGTAGCCGGTGACGATCATGTCGTAATCGCGCGCCATCAGCCGGTTGACGTACTGGGCTGAGTCGACATTGCGGATGTTCAGGCTCACGCCGATCTGGGCCAGGTTGCGCTTCCACGGCAGCAGCAGGCGTTCAAGGCCCGCCTGGCCATTGAGGAACGTGAACGCCAGCGGCGTGCCCTGGCTATTGACCAGGCGGTCGCCTTCGGGGTGCCAGCCAGCTTGTTCGAGCAGGGCCAGGGCCTGCAACTGCTGTTTACGGACGATCCCCGAGCCGTCGGTGACCGGGGCAGTGAACACCGTGGTGAACACTTCATCTGGCACCTGGCCGCGCAAGGGGGCGAGCAGCTTCAACTCACCCGCATCCGGCAACTGGCGAGCGGCCAACGGCGTATTGGAGAACACGCTTTGCTGGCGGATGTACAGGTTGCGCATCATCTGCCGGTTGCTCCACTCGAAGTCCCATAACATACCCAGCGCCTGCCGCACACGGCGGTCCTTGAACTGCGGCTGGTCGAGGTTGAACACAAAACCCTGAGCCACTTGCGGTTTGGCCGGGCCCAGGTGGGCGCGCTGCAGGCGGCCGTCGTCCAGTTGCGCACCGTTGTAGCCCAAGGTGTAGGCCGTGGCGGAGAACTCACGGTTGTAGTCGTAGCCACCGCCTTTGAGTACCTGGCGCGCCACTTCGGTGTCGCCGAAGTACTCGATGCGCAGCTTGTCGAAATTGTAGCGGCCACGGCTGGCCGGCAGGTCACGCGCCCACCATGTCGGGTCGCGTTCGAAGGTGATGCTGCGGCCGTTGTCGATGCGCCCGATGCGGTATGGCCCGCTGCCAACCGGCTTGTCGAAGCCGGCACCGTTGGCAAAATCGCGGTGCTGCCAGTCGTGCTCGGGCATTACCGGCAGGCTGGCGAGGTCCAGCGCCAAGGTGCGGCCGTGCTCGGGCTTCAAGTCGAATCGCACGCTGTGCAGGCTTTCTACGGTCACGCCGGCCACGTCGGCGAACTGGGTCCGGTACTTCAGGCTGCCCTTGCTCATCAGCAGTTCGAAGGTGAAACGCACGTCTTCGGCGCGCACCGGCCTGCCATCGGCGAAGGTGGCGCGTGGGTCGATGTCGAAACGCAGCCACTCATCATTGGGGCCGCGCTCCATGCGCCGGGCGATCAGGCCGTAAACGGTATAGGGTTCATCGTAAGAGCGTACCGCCAGTGGCGCGTACAACAGACCATCGACTTCGCTGACACCGATGCCTTTGTCGATGTAGGGGAGGATATGGTCGAACTGGCCGATCTCGATGGCCGAACGGCGCAAGATGCCGCCTTTGGGGGCGTCGGGGTTTACATAGTCGAAATGCCGGAAGCTGGCGGCGTAGCGGGGGGCTTCGCCGTAGACCGTGAGGGCGTGGGTGGGAGCGGCCTGGACCGTAAAGCCCATGCACGAAAATACAAGCCCCCACAATACTTGTGGGAGCGGCTTTACCCGCGAATGCGTCGGAGCAGGCAACGAGGTTGTCTGGTCTGGCCTCTTCGCGGGTAAACCCGCTTCCACAGGGGGGCTGATCACCGGGAGGGGTGAATCAGTCCTGGCGGCTGGTCACTTCCAGCAGGTGGTAGCCGAACTGGGTCTTCACCGGGCCTTGCACAGTGTTGACTGGGGCGCTGAAGACCACGGTGTCGAATTCCTTGACCATCTGGCCTGGGCCGAACGAGCCCAGGTCACCGCCCTGACGGCTGGACGGGCAGGTGGAGTTGGCTTTGGCGATTTCAGCGAAGTCGGCGCCTGCTTCGATCTGGGCTTTGAGTTCGTTGCACTTGTCTTCGCTGCTGACCAGAATGTGGCGGGCGGTTGCACGGGCCATGGGTACTGCTCCTTGGGGGTAAAAAGGCAAGCCTAGCGCACTTGTCCGGGGTATGTCTCGCCAGGCTTACAACCTTCGGCCTACAGTTTTTGTGCCGCCTCACGCAACAGGGTTTCGGTCGAGGCCCAGCCCAGGCAGCCGTCGGTAATCGACACACCGTATTTCAGCGTGCCCTTGCCCAGCGCCTGGCAGCCATCGAACAAGTGCCCTTCGATCATGACGCCGACCAACGAACGGTCGCCGGCCAGGCGCTGTTCCAGCACATCATTGAAGACCGCTGGCTGGCGCGTCGGGTCCTTGCCGCTGTTGGCGTGGCTGCAATCGACCATGATCCGTGCCTGCAGACCGGCCTTGGCCAACGCCTGACGGGCCATGGCAATGCTGTTGGCATCGTGGTTCGGGCCTTTGTGGCCGCCACGCAGTACAAGGTGTGTGTCCGGGTTGCCCAAGGTCTCGATGATCGCCGGGTGGCCCTGTGCATCCATACCGAAGTGGCGGTGTGGGTGGGCCGCGCTGCGCATGGCGTCGCTGGCGATGGCGATGCCGCCGTCCGTACCGTTCTTGAAGCCGACCGGGAGCTCCAGGCCACTGACCATTTCGCGGTGGATTTGCGATTCGGTGGTGCGTGCGCCGATCGCCGCCCAGGCCAACAGGTCGTCGAAGTAGCCGGCGGCCATCGGTTGCAGCAACTCGGTAGCAATCGGCAGGCCGCGTTCGATCATGTTCAGCATCAGCCCGCGAGACAAGGCGATACCCGAGTGCATGTCGTCACTGCCATCGAGGTGCGGGTCGTAGGCCAGGCCTTTCCAGCCTACTGTAGTACGCGGTTTTTCGACGTAGGCGCGCATCACCAGCAGCAGCTTGTCGTTGACTTCGCGGCCAAGGGCGGCCAGGCGGTCGGCGTATTCCAGGGCCGAGCGCGGGTCATGAATCGAGCAGGGGCCGACGATGACCAGCAGGCGCGGGTCGCGGCCTTCGAGGATGTTGCGGATGGCCTGGCGATGGGCCTGGACTTGCTGGGCCAGTTCGCTGGGCAGTGGCATCTGTTGCTTGAGCAGGTGCGGGCTGGGCAGGCGTTTGCTGACAGTGGTGTTGGCCGCTTGCGGCTGGGTCAGGGGCAGGGCGAGGCTGGAAGCGTGCATGGCGTTTTTCCCTGGGCGGACAGCGGGTTCAAGCCCGCATGGTCGGCCCTATCGAGGTGTTCGACAGATCGTTGAATTCGTATTGGCTGCTGCATTGCCACCTGTAGAAGACCGATCGGAGGCGGCTGGCTGGCCCGAACGGGATTGGCTAAATCGCCAGGCGGAGGTGTTTGCGTAGTAATAAGTGGCGTAGTTCATGAATCTGTCCTCAAGGTGAATCGGTGTTGGTCAAAGGCCTGAAAAGCAAAACCCCCGGTCGGGAAGCCGACCGGGGGTTTGAGTATTCTCATGTTCGGCGGCCCCTCGAAGGTGGGCGCCGGGTGGGTATCGGCGCCTAGTGGCTAAACCAATACCCAAAGTAATAGCTGGCAGGTGCCACGCAGCCGGCAACGGCCAGCACAGGGCGCAGGCTGCGACCGGTGTGGTTGGCGGGGTTGCGGGTGTGTTTCGGCATGTTGCTCTCCAGTGAATGAGCCCGAGCTTACTTCAGTTCGGGCGGGCCATTCAATGGATAAATGCTATAGGGCCGATCATTTATTTTTGTACTGACTGGTTCAATGGCCGTAGCGCCCGACCAGGCTCTGCGCCCCCAAGGCGTGGCCTTGCAGCAGTTGCAGCAGGCCGCTGCGGTCCAGCCCCTCGGGCAAGGTACCCAAGGGCAGGTCGGTGGCAATCAGGGTCAGGGCGTAATGATGGGGGTTGTCGCCGGCGGGTGGACAGGGGCCGCGGTAGCTCTGGGTGCCACGGGAGTTGCGGCCCACTGTCACGTAGGGCCCGCTCAAGCCCGCCATGCCTTCCTTGAGCCCATCCTGTTCGGGATCGATGTTGTAGGCCACCCAGTGCACCACACCCACGCCCTTGCCACCGTCCGGGTCGAACATGATCAGGGCCAGTGATCGCGTACCTGCGGGCAGGTTGTCCCAGCTCAGTTGCGGGGTCCGCTCTTCACCGGCACCGCATGCCGGGTCCTGGCCGACCTGTTGCAGGGCAATGACGCCGCCATCGGTGAAAGACGAGGAACTGACCGACATCGCGCCTTGGCCGCCTGCGGCGGCTGACGCTGTGCAGGGCAGCAACGCAGCGAACAGCCAGTGTCTGAGGTGCATGGTCAATCCTTGGCAGGGCGTCAAGGGCTTAGTCTAGTCCAGGTCTGCCTCAGCGGCTGTCCTGGTCCTCGGCAGTGCCTCCGCTGGCCCCGGCACCAGAGCCAGTGGCTTCGCCGGTGCTGTTGGAGCCGCCAGAGGCACCGTCGGCGGCATCGGCGTTGCTGCCGGTGTCACTGCTGTCGTTACCTTTGCTGCTACCGGGGCTGTTGGCGCTGCTGCCTTCACCGGCGGTCTTGCCGCCGGACTGGTCAGTTTGCGGATGGCTGTCGGTATGGGTGTCGGTGGCGGCGAAGGCAGCGCCGGTCAGGCTGGTCAGGGCCAGCGCCAGGCACAGGGACAGCGGGCGAATGCGGATCATGGGACTTCTCCTTTGTGCAAGATCTGTCATTCGTTTGGCTGGCAGCGGCTGGCGGGGTGCCTTCCGGGCGACGAGTGGCAATCAACAAGATTCCGAGCGCTGTGCGGTTGCCGGGGTTTCGACCGGCTCCAGCGGCGGATGCTCCTGCGCCGCATGCATCAGGTCTTCGGTCACCCGCAACTCGGCACCGGTTGGCGAGAAGGTGGTCGAAGCGGTGAACGGTGCCGGGTGCTCTGCCGCCGGGCGCTTGCCGCGGCGCCACATGAAGAAGCACACCATGGCCAGGTTGACCACGGCAAACGCCCAGAACAGCCCGGCCTCGCCAAACTCGGTCATCATCGGCGAAATGGCCACCGGTGCCATGGCCGAGCCCAGGGAGTTGATCAGCAGCAGGCCCTGGATCATCGGCACCAGCGCATCGGACGGCGCGCGGTCGGCCGCATGGCTGACCGCCACCGGGTACAGGGTGAACACGCCACCACCCAGCAGGAACAGCATGGCTGGCAGCAGGAACGAGTCCGATGGCAGGAACACTGTTACAAGCGACAGGACAACGCACAACGCGGCCAGTGCGAGCAGCACATCAAGGCGGTCCTTGCGGTCGGACCAGCGCCCGACCGGGTACTGCAGCAGCATCGCGCCAAGGATCACCCAGGCCATCATGTTGCCAACTTCACCCACCTCCAGGCCGATGCGCTGCAAGTACAGTGGCAGCAGGGCATAGATGCCGGCAATCGCTACGCCCGAACCGAAGCAGCCGACCAGGCCCGACGGTGCCACGCCCAGCAACTGGCGGGGTTTGAGGGGTTCGACCTGGTCCAGCAGCGGCGACACCCGCGGCAGGATCACGATCGGCAACACCGACAGGGCGGCCAGCACGCCGGCCAGCATGAACGGGGCGGTATCGCCTAGCTGGGTGATTTCGCCAAGGCCGGCCTGGGCGATTACCCCGGCGCCGTAGAAGGCGATCATGTACAGCGCCAGTAGACGGCCGCGGATTTTCGCGTCGCCGGCCAGCAGCAGCCAGCTTTCGATCACCAGGAACACGCCCACTGCGGCCCAGCCGTTGATCAGGCGTAGCACCGACCACCAGGTGACCTCGTAGAACAACCCTTGCAGCAGGATGGTCACGGCGATCAGCGAGGCGAAGCTGGTGTAGGCGCGGATGTGGCCGATGCGCAGGATCAGCCGGTCGTTGAAGATGGCGCCGAGGGTCAGGCCGATGAAGTAAGTCGACGAGACGATACCAATGGTGGTTGCAGACTCACCGGCGGCGCCCAGGCGCAGGGTGGTCAGGGAAGACATGAAGCCGTTGCCCAGGGCAATGATGAACAGCCCGAGCAGGGGCGCCAGCGCCATGGCCAGCAAACGCGGAGACATACGTACCTCTAGTTGGATGAGCGGAATGAGCACCTTCTCGGCGCGCACACCGGCTCGACCCGGCAAGGGGCGAGTGGCGACACGGATGCGACCTGGGCAAGACTCAACCGCTGGGCGTTATGGGAGATGGGCCGGGCGGGGAGGGTTGAGCCTACTTCACATGTGCGTTCATGTGTTCAGGCGCTGACTCTGTCATTGCTACTGGTTGCCACCGTTCAAGGCGACGGGCGAAAAGGAAGCGGGATTCTACGGGCTTGGACGCGTTTGCCCAAGGGGCCTGGGTGTGCGACGAGACGCCGCAGTCTCAGCGCGACATGAACATGTCTTCCACAGACATTTCGATGGCGGCGCCTGCGGGCGGTGAGATCGGCCCGGTACTCTCACTGAGTGCGGCATAATGCTGAACCCCACCAAGGAAGGCCCCCCATGTTCGCGTCGCTGTTCGCAGTCCTGGCCCCGGTTTTCATCGTCGCCGGCATTGGTTTTGCCTGGGCCCGCAAGGGCCTGGATTACCCCACTGATTTCATCGCCCGGGTGGTGATGACCGTCGGCACACCTTCGCTGGTACTGTCCACCCTCAGTCGTACCGACCTGGACCCGAATGCCTTTACCAGCATGGCCGTGGCCTGCTTGCTGTGCACCTTGGGGATGGCCTTGGCCGCTTTGCTGGTGTGTCGCGCGTCGGGCATGCACTGGCGGGTACTGCTGCCGGCGTTCATGTTCCCCAACACCGGCAACATGGGCCTGCCGATCAGTCTGTATGCCTTCGGTGAGCATGGCCTGGCCCTGGCCGTGGCATTTTTCCTGACCCTGTCGATCGTGCAGTTCACCATCGGCATGGCCATCTCCGGCACGGCGGCTTCGCTCAAGGCGTTGCTGCGCAACCCTATCGTCATCAGCTTGGCCGGCGGCATGCCCATCATTTTTCTCGATTTCGAACTGCCGCGTTGGCTGGCCAATACCGCAGACCTGCTGGGCGGCATGACCATTCCGCTCATGCTGCTGACCCTGGGGGTGTCACTGGCCAGCATTCGCCTGCGTCACGTGGGCAGCGGCATGCTGCTGGGCGGTTTGCGCATTGGCCTGGGGGCTGCGGTGGGCTGGGCAGTGGGCGCGGTACTGGGTATGGACAGCCTGGAGCGTGCGGTGCTGATGGTGCAGTCGGCGATGCCGGTAGCCGTGTTCAACTACCTGATGGCGGTGCGGGCCAACCGTGAGCCAGAGCAGGTGGCGAACCTGGTGATGTGTTCTACGGTGCTGTCGTTTGCCTGGTTACCGGTGGTGCTGGCTTGGTGGATGTAAGCGATAGGCAACGACAGCAATTTCCGTTGAGTCAATGCGCAAGGCTCACAAGGCCTTGGCCAAAAACGCGGCCGTGCGGCTGTCGGTACATGCCGCCACCACCTGCGGCGTGCCACTGACCACCACCTTGCCCCCGGCATCGCCAGCCCCCGGCCCGATATCGATCACCCAGTCGCTCTGCGCCACCACTCGCATGTCATGTTCGACCACCACCACGCTATGCCCGCTTTCTACCAGGCGGTTCAGCTGTACCAGCAGCCGGTCGATGTCCTGCGGGTGCAAGCCGTTGGTGGGCTCATCCAGCACATACAGGGTCGCCCCGCGGGCCATGCGCTGCAGTTCGGTCGCCAGCTTGATCCGCTGCGCTTCACCACCGGACAGCTCGGTGGCCGGTTGGCCCAGACGCAAGTAGCCCAGGCCGATATCCTGCAGCACCTGCAGGCAACGGCGGGCAGGCGGTTGCTCGGCAAAAACCTGCAGGGCCTGGTCGACGGTCAACTGCAGCACTTGCGCGATGTTCATGCCTTGCCAGCTCACCGCCAGGGTTTCGGGGTTGTAGCGGGCACCCTGGCAGGTCGGGCAGGGCGCGTACACGCTGGGCATGAACAGCAGCTCGACGCTGACGAAACCCTCTCCCTCGCAGTTGGCGCACCGGCCCTTGGCAACGTTGAACGAAAAGCGCCCGGCGTCGAAGCCCTGTGCCTTGGCCTGCTCGGTAGCCGCGAAGCATTTGCGCACGTGGTCGAACAGGCCTGTGTAGGTGGCCAGGTTGGAGCGCGGCGTGCGGCCGATCGGCTTCTGGTCAACTTGCACCAGCCGCTTGATGCTGCCAAGCCCGGCGCTTACGTGGCCGCTGCTGGTCTGTTCAGGTTCGTCTTCCAGGCTTTGCGCTTCGGGCTCGCTACGTTGCTCGGCATGGCCCAGGTGTGCCCCCACCAGTTCCAGCAGGGCCTGGCTGACCAGGCTGGATTTGCCCGAGCCGGAAATACCGGTAACGGCGGTAAAGCAGCCCAACGGAAATGCGGCGCTCAGGTTATCGAGGTTATTGCGCGTGATGCCTTCAAGCTTCAGCCAGTCGCGTGCTTGGCGGGGGGCGCGTGTGGCCTGTACCGGGGCATCGAACAGGTAGGTGCGGGTGCATGACTGTTGCACCTCGGCCAGGCCGGCGGGCGGCCCACTGTAGAGGATGGTGCCGCCGTGTTCGCCGGCAGCTGGCCCTACATCCACCAGCCAGTCGGCGCGGCGCATGGTGTCCAGGTCATGCTCCACCACATACACCGAGTTGCCAGCCTGTTTCAGGCGCTGCAGGGCTTCGAACAGCGCTTCACTGTCGGCCGGGTGCAAGCCGGCCGACGGCTCGTCGAGTACGTAAACCACCCCAAACAGCTGCGAATTCAGCTGGGTGGCCAGGCGCAGGCGTTGCAGTTCACCAGAAGACAAGGTCGGGGTGCTGCGCTCCAGGGCCAGGTAACCGAGGCCGAGGTCAAGCAGCGTGTCAATGCGTTCGAGCAGTTCTTTGGCGATACGTTGGGCCGCCAGGCGTTTTTCCAGTGTCAGCTCGTCCTGCTGCCGGGTCAGGTAGTCGGCTGCCGTCACCTTGCGGAACACCTCAGCCAGCGCCTGCAACGACAGGTGCGACAGTTCGGCGATGTCCAGCCCGGCGAAGGTCACGGCCAGCGCTTCGCGCTTCAGGCGTTTGCCCTGGCACAGCGGGCAGGGGCTGGGGTGCATGTACTGGGCCACACGCTTGCGCATCTGCGCGCTCTGCGAGTGCATGAAGGTATGCAGCACGTAACGCCGGGCACCCATGAACGTGCCTTGATAGCTGGGCTCCAGCTTGCGCTTGAGCGCTTCGCGGGTCTGCGCCGGGGTCAGGCCGGCATACACGGGGGCGGTGGGCGTCTCTTCAGTGAACAGGATCCAGTCGCGCTGCGCCTGGGGCAGATCGCGCCAAGGGATATCGACGTCATAGCCCAGCGTGACCAGGATGTCGCGCAGGTTTTGCCCTTGCCACGCCATTGGCCACGCCGCCACCGCACGCTCACGAATGGTCAGCGCCGGGTCGGGAACCATGGTCGCTTCGGTCACCTCGTAGACACGGCCCAGGCCATGGCACTGCGGGCAAGCGCCCTGGGGCGTGTTTGGAGAAAAGTCTTCGGCGTACAGCATCGCTTGCCCGGCCGAATAGTGGCCTGCGCGTGAATAGAGCATGCGGATCGAACTGGACAAGGTGGTCACGCTACCCACCGAGGAACGTGCACTCGGCGTGCCGCGTTGTTGCTGCAGGGCCACCGCCGGCGGCAAGCCGTCGATGGCATCGACATCCGGCACGCCAACCTGGTCGATCAGGCGCCGGGCATAGGGCGCCACCGATTCGAAATAACGCCGCTGGGCTTCGGCATACAGCGTGGAGAACGCCAGCGAAGACTTGCCCGAGCCGGACACGCCGGTGAACACCACCAAGGCATCGCGGGGAATATCGACATCGATATTCTTCAGGTTGTGCTCGCGGGCGCCACGAACGCGGATGAAACCGCTTGGGGTGGTCGGGCTTGGAGGCATGAAGCAGTCCTTGTCTGAAGCTGAGCAGTGCGCTCAAGTTAACAGCAATTGCAGCGCCCTTGCGTGGGCAGCAGTCAAGGAATCTACCCGATGGCGCCGGTGGGGTGGCAGGGCGCCGGCTGTCTTCGCCTTACCTGACGTTCGTCTCAAGGCTTTTATTGCAGCCCCTAGCGGGTGCCCAGCACATCGCGGATGTTGTCCACCACATTGTTGTCCTTGATCACGTCACTCAACCAGCCTTCCAACGGCATGTTGCCCCACTTGATCGCACGTTCGATCAGGTAGGGTACCGGGCTTTGCGGCTCGCTCTGTTTGAAGTACTGGGCGATGCCCGCAAGCATGGTGAATGCCTCGTCGCGGGTCAGCGGGGTGGTGCGCAGGGCTGCAGGCGCGGTCGTCGGGGGCGTGGCATTCATCGCTTCACCTGCTTCGTGGAGGTTGGCGCCCGTGGCCTGTGGCTGCGCTTCCTCCGGGATGGCGGGGTGTAGCTCTACGCCGCGGTCCTTGAGCAGTTTTTCCGCCAGCTGGCTGGCACGCGAAAGCATGTCGGCAAGGCTGGCAAAGCTGGGCGCCTCGTGGCCGAACAGGCGGTCGGCGCTGGCCTGCAGGCGTTTGCATGCATTCAGGCTGGTAGCGATCTGCTGGGCCTTGGCGCGCAGGTAATCGGTGTCGGTAAGCGCTACCGAGCGCTGGAAGATCTCGGCGTTGATCTTGCCTTCGTTCAGCGCTGTCTGCATTGCCTTGGGGTTTTGCAAGGCGAGGTTTTCTACATGGCGTGACTCGTCATAGCGCAACACGCCAAAATGCTGCCCTTGGATAATGGGCAAGCCACCGGCAATGTCGGTGAGCGTGGTCTTCAGCCAGGACAGTCGCGCCGCGCGCTCGTCCAGGCCGTCTTCGAGGGTGGGGTACAGCGTTTCCCAGAACGCAACCAGGAGCTGTTCGGTCAGCTCGAGGCCAAAGGTGATGCCTTCGAAGTGTTCACGCTGGGCCAGCCCCTCGCAGAGCCAGGCCACCAGCATCAGGTCTTTGCTTTGCTGCGCAAGCCCTTGAGCCGACAGGTTGATCACCTGCTCCCAGTCGGCAGTCTTCAAGTCGGTTTGCCAGTCGCCCTGGGTCAGGTAGTCAGGGTCCGCCCGGCGTGCCTCCTTGATCTGGTCGAACAAGGCAGAGAAGCTCAAGTCTTCGCCACTGCCCCCCTCGATAGGGGCGGCCAGTGTGGCCAGCGAGAGGTCATTGAGAATTTCAGGCATAGAACACTCTGGACATGGCTAGTGAACAGCGCGTCGGAAAACCCGGCGCGCTGCGGAACACAGGCCGCCGAAGCGGCCCATGGTTCGGTACGTGCTTAGGCAAACACTTTGTTCGCGGTGCGGTCCCAGCCACCTACGATGTTGCCGCCGGCCTGGCCGTCGGTGCGGTTCTGCTGGGTGTAGGTGGTCTTGATGCGGGCAAAGTTGAAGCTGATTTCTTCAACTGGCAGGTCGCTGACCGCCTTGTCTTCACCATTCTGGTTGCCACCGGCGACAAACTTGACCGAAGAGACCACCACTTCTTCCATGTCGATGGTCAGGTAGGTGACCTTGTCACCACCGGCGCGGTTCACGTTCAGCTTCAGCTTGGCGATGTGCTTGCCGGTGCAGCAGTGTTCGAACAGTTTGGCCGATGCCTTGTCGACTGCCTTGCGGATCTTGAAGTCGCTCAGGGCAACGCGCTCGGAGGACGCACCGCCCGAAGAGCTGGCGGTTGCCGACGTAGCCTGGGTGGCGCCGTACTCGTAGCCCAGCACTTCGATCCAGTCCTTGTGTTTTTCATCCAGTACTTCGCCTGGGATGCCGTCGATTTGGATATACGCGTCAAATGCCATTGTGAAACTCTCCATTAACAACATGTAAAGGGTTGCTCATGCGCCCCTTGGTTTTGACCTCGCCGGGCGTGCCGGCAGAGGTAGCTTGCCGCCGCCCGGGCCTCATCCTGTGAGGCCCCGGCGACCGGTTATTGCGGCGTGGCTCAGTTAAGCCCACGCACTTCGATTTCCACCCGGCGGTTGGGCTCCAAGCACTTGATCAACTGCGTTCGCGGTTGTTGCATGTCGCAGTTGACCAATGGCTTGCGGCTGCCTTCGCCCTGCGCGACCACCAGCTCGGCAGGTACGCCCTTGCCAACCAGATAGGTGCGGATGGTTTGTGCCCGTTGTTTCGAAACCTGCAGGTTGCCCTGGCTGTCACCCAGTTGGTCGGCGTGCCCCGAGATGATGATCTTGCCGATATTCGGGGTGTTCAGCAGCTTGCTGGCAATTGCGCTCAGCTGATGCTGGCCTTCGTTTTTCAGGCTCTGGAAATCGGCGCGGCCGAAGGCGAACAGGGTGTCGGATTCCAGCGTGATGGTCTCGATCGCACGCAGTGACTGGGCCCGCAGGCTGTCGATGTAGTTGCGCGAACTGGACATCAGGAAGGCGTTGTCGAGGATGCGCGGTACATCTGGCTCACGGATCTGGTCGCTATAGAACGTGATCTGGCGGCTGGCATACAGGTAGTCCTGGTTGCCACCGGCCTCGCTGCCAGCGGCGGCCATGCTCTTGCCGGTATGGCGGGCGATGGCCGGGTACCAGTAGTCCGGCAGGTGCGCCTTGAGAAACGCCGGGTCGGCATGCTCGCGCTGGCCCGGAGAAAGCATCACGTAAGTGTCCAGGGCCGCCTTTCCGAAATTGGCGATCGACTGGGCGCGGTTGTCATGGGGCAGCGCCTCGGCCTCTACGCTGTCAATGCCGCTCACTGGCTGCAGCTCACGGGTGTTGCGCTGGTAGACCTTGAGCGTGGTCAGCAGGTACAGGGTGCGGGTCAGATTATCGGCCGTGGGCTTTAGCATCACGTTCTGCAACATGGCGAAGTAGCGGTTGCGCAGCAGCGGCTCGACCTCATGGCCCTGGTACAGGCCCAGGCGCATGCTGAGGGGCACGCCCTTTGTGTGGTGTTGCTCATGGTAGTGAGCAGCCCAGAAGCGCAAGCGGTCGAGGCTTCGCCAGGCGGTGTACTGGCCGCTGGCCGCCTGGTCGTCGGCCTTGGCCTGGGCCAGTTCGTCGGCAATGCTGGCCAGGGTGGCGCGGTTGTTCAGGTACGACCAGCCCCACAGGCTGCACAGCACCAGTGCCGCCAGGCCGGCAGCGCCCACCCACCCGGCCTTGCGCCGGCGTTCACGGTGGTTGCTGGTGTACAGCGCCACCAAATGCTGGTCGGGAATGATCACTTTGCGGAACAGGCTGTTGATGAACAGCGGCGCCGGCTGGCTGCCGGAAGTGCCCGTTCCTTCTGCGTGTTCGAGCGCGAAGCGTTCGGCCACATGCTGGCCGTGGCAGCCCCACTGAGCCTCGTCGGCCTGCAGCGCCGCGGTGAAATAGAAACCGCGCAGCATTTCGGCATTCTGGTAAGGGTTGGCACGCAGCAGGCTGTCGACGAACTGATGCAGGCGCGGCTTGAGCGCGGCCAGTTCCAGCGGGAAGCGGTAGGCAGCGTTGTTCTGCCGAGTGACTTGTATGTCCTGCTGCACCAGCTGCTGGCTCGCCATCTGCCCCCAGTAACGGGTCAGCTCGTCCATCGCATTGCTGAAGCGCTGGCCCCAGTCGGCTTGCTCGTACCCCTTGTGAGAGAAGGTTTTACCCATCACTTCACCACGCGCGGCGTCGTCCAGCTGGCGATAGAACGCGGTGAAACCAGGGATCAGGTCGCACTTGGTGAAAACCAGGTAGATTGGCAGGCGCACTTCAAGCAGCGCGCAGCTTTCCTGAATGCGTTCGCGCAGGCGCTTGGCCACGCGCTCCTGGTCTTCGACCGAGCCATGCAGGATATCGGCGATGCTGACGCTGACGATCAAGCCGTTAAGGGGACGGCGCTGGCGGTGCTGGCGCAGTAGTTGCAAAAAGCCGCGCCACTTGCCGGCTTCCTCGGGGCGGTTCATGTAGCGCCCGGCAGTGTCCAGCAGTACCGCTTCAGAGCTGAAGAACCAGTCGCAGTTGCGCGTGCCGCCCAGGCCCGCGACCCGTACGCCTTCGCGCTCGGCATAGGGGAAGTTCAGGCCCGACTGCAGGATCATCGTGCTCTTGCCGGCGGCAGGCTGGCCAATGACCAGGTACCAGGGCAGGGCATACAGGGCATCCTTGTTCGAAGTACCGCGCGGCTTGTTGCTGTGCAGGCGCTCGATGCCCTGCAGCAGGCGCTCGCGCAACAGGCTGACTTCTTCCCGGTCGGCCGGGGCTGCACTGAGTACGGCCTGGTCGGCGTCGTCGCGCAGCAGGCCTTCAAGGTTGTGGTGCTGACCCACGCCGCGGTACAGCAGCAGTACATAGCCCGCCGACAGCAGCAGAAACACGCCGATCCCGGCCAGCAGGCTGTGCAGCGAGGCGAAGCCGAAGGCTCGGCCGATGGCCCAGACCAGGAAGATCGCCAGGAAGAACGCCACGCCCAGCAGGTAGGGTTGGTAGCGCAGGCAGTAGTACTTGAGCTTGTTCATACAGGCGTCGCATCCAGTGCATCGACGAACTGGTCGATGACATGTTCAAGGGGGCGGTCGTAATCGTGCAGCCGTGGCACCGTTGTCAGCGGGCTGAGCAACTCCAGGTGCTGGCGCGGGTCGGCACAGCCACTGAGCAGGCGGTAGGCACAGCTGGCGTGGCGCGCCGGGAAGCAGTACAGCTGCGGGTGCATGAAGTCGTCGGCCAACAGGCTCACTGCCGGTAGCGCTCGGTGTTCGCTCATGCGGGCCAGCCAGGTCAGCCACAGGTCGGCAGTGGGGTTTTTAAGGCCACGTTCGGCCGGCAACGGCAATTCGATGCCGCCTGCAAAGTCGCCCTGCAGCGAGGCACGGCCGAGCTGCAGGTGGGCGAGGGCAGTGGCACTGTCGAAACCTGGCCAGGACCCATGAAGGGCACGGGCCACATCCGTGAAGCTGAAATCATGCAGGAACTTGGCGTGCACCCGGCGGAACAGGTCCAGGTCCTGGCCCTGCAGCGGGCGCAAGGCCTTGATCCGTTCGAACAGGCGGGCGCAGTCGGCGCCTTGCACGGCCTGGTGCAGCATCGGCTTGATCTGCGCGCTGAACAGCTCGCCAAGCGTGAACGGGTTGACCAGCCCAGTACTGTCATCGCCCTTGAGCAGCTGGAAGATGAAGAACGGGTAGCGCCGCTGGCTGGCATCGCGCGAGCTGAGCAGGCCACCCAGTAGCCAGTTGCCGTTGCGTGCGCGGTAGGTGAAAAAACACATCGGCAGCGCGTCGAACAACGCCTGCCAGTCATCGCGGTAGCGCATGGCTGCCAGCGATGACTGCAACCAGGCGTCGAACTCGCAGACTTCTTCCGCCGCCCCATGCAGGCTGACGAAATCTGCGCTCGACGGCAGCTTGCCGAAGCAACCGATCATTGCGCGCCCCTGCTGTTGAGGGCGCTCAGGGCCTTGACGTCACCCAGATCGGTCAGCTTGACCCCACCGAAGTTGCGCACGACAAGGCTTACGCGGCCGCTGGCGGTGTTCCAGCTGAAGCGTTGCTGAATGCCGTCCAGGTCGTCGACCCGAGCGCTCTCGTTCATGCGCAGCAGGCCCCACCGCCCTGGGAAGTCGAACACGGTGACCCGTGTGCCGCTCAGGGTGACGACGTCCAGGCGCGCGCCCGGCGCGGTGCTGGTGCCCGGCCAGGCGAAGCGGTTCCAGCTGCTGCGGCCGTTGCGGTAGTGCTGCTCCTGGCCATCGAGCGTGAAGACGATGTCGGTGAAGTTGGCTGAAGGTTCCAGCATGATTTCGAAGCCGTTGTCACGGTCCGACAGGCTGGCGATCACCTGGCCCACGGAGCTGGCCTTGTCGATGCTGTTGAGCATGCCAGGGTTGACCAGCGCCGGCCCCTTGCCATCGCCCACACCCAGACCTTCACCACCGGCCAGGTTGCCGATTTCGTTGCGCTTGAAGGCCGGCAGCAGGCCGCTGTCGGGATCCACGAACCGTTGCAGGTCTTTCACCGAAGCCTCGTTGCGGCTGCTGCCGGCAATCGGGTAACGGTGTGCCATGACCTGCTCCCAGGGCTTGGCGATCTGCTGCGCCCAGGCCTTGGCGATCTGCTCGCCGGCCGGGTCGCGCAGGGTCGTCCAGGCATACTGGATGGGCAGGCTGAACAGCCCCTGCAGCGAGCGCGACAGGCCATCCTGGCTGGTGTCGACGCTGCTTTCCACGTAATTGCGCACGGTGGTGATTTCGCTCGGCTGGCCTTCCAGGGTCTCGCTGATCAACTGTTTGCTGCTCTTGCCCACATCCTGCGAGCGCTGGATGTTGTTCATGCGCACCTTGAGTTTGCGCAAGGCGGCCAGGTAGCGGTCCATGATGGTGCTGTCGGCGCCTTCGGCGTTGTTTTCGGCGAACACCCGCGCCACCGGCTCGAAGCGCTTGGCCAGGCTGCCGTCGTCCACCGCCGGCAGGGCCGGGGCGACGTTGGCAGGCAGGGTGTCGTTGGCGTCGAACAGACCGGTGACCTTGCTCCAGAAACCGTCATCGCGGCTGGTGCCGGGGGCCGGGATGGCTTGCTTGACCGGCAGGTCCCACTGGGTATTGTCGTTGACCGCTTGCAGCAGGTTCTTCACTGGCGAGTTCTGCACGTCGCTCAACAGCCCCAGTTCCCGGGTCGCCGAGGCCAGGTCGACGAAGTGGCGCACGCCAACGCTGCTGACCATCTTGTACCAGGCCTGGGTGTAGTCGCGCTTGTAGCGGGTCATGAACTCGCGCACGAAGTTGGCCTTCTGCACGAGGGCATCGCCGCCTTCGCCGTCCAGCACCCAGTCCGACTCGTTGCGCAGGTTGCCCGACACCAGCTTGATCAGCTCGGGCTTGACGAAGGTGTCCCAGCCCTGGCGGGTGTAGATCGCCGGCACACCAGCGGTTCCGTACAGCAGCGCGCGGCCTGGTTGCGGGACCAGGTCGTTGAGGCTCAGCGCCGGGAACTGCCGGCTCGACTCGAGCTGCAGGCGCAGGTACTCGCGATCGACCAGCGAGCTGGAGATCATGAACGACTTGAGGTTCTGCCGGGTTTCGTTGATCAACTGTTCGTTGCGCGGCAACGACGGCGCTTGGCCCTGCTCCAGCAACTGCACGTACAGCGGGGCATTTTCCGCGATCACGCCAGCGTCGGCCGGGGTGCCTTCGGCGGTGGCACTGGCCCAGGCCTGGGGCAGGCTGGCAGCGACGAAGGCCGGGTCTGGATGGGCCTGGGGCTCGGTCAGCAGCAGGTACAGCTTGAGGGTGTTGTAGGCCTCGATGATCGAGGCCACCTGCTGCTCGTCCAGGCGCCCGAGCATTTCTTCGGACAGTGACAGCCCACCGGTGGCGGCGGACAGCTCGGCGCCATCGCTGGCAGTGGCCAGGTTGACCTTGACGGCATAGGCGCCAGCGCGGGTGTTGCCCAGCGCGGCCTGAGCCCTGGCCGCAATGGCAGGGGCCAGCGGCTTGCCATTGCGCTTCTTCGGCTGCGGGGGCGGGGTGAATTCCAGCTCCTGATTGATACCGTTGGCGAAGGTGTTGAACGCCCGCATCTGCACTTGCAGGCTGCGTGCGATCGGTTCCAGCGCCTGGCTGCGCAGCTGCGCCAGGTAGGCGCTGCGGGTCACCTGGTGAATCGCCTCGCCCTGGTACAGGCCGCCACCCAACTGCAAGGGCACTCCCTGCAGGCGATGGGCCTCGACGTTGGCCATCTGCTCACGCAGCACTTCCAGGCCCTTGCCTGCGGCCAGCTGCTGCTCGCGGTCTGCTGCCTGCTCGATGTGCGCCAGCTGCCCACGCAGGCTGTCCAGCCACTGGCGGTTATTGGCGAACGACAGCGCTTGCCAACCGATGAACAGCAACCCGGTGGCGGCGGCCAGGCCCAGTAGCAGCGGGCTGAACGCAGCCTGGCGGCCCAGGCGCGACTGATAAAGGATCAGGTCGCGATCGGGGAAGATCACCTGGCGGAAGGTGTCGGTGATGAAGTAGCTGCGGTTGCCCAGGGCCTTGCCGACGTGCCCGGCCTGCTCATCGTAGGCGGCCTGCAGGGCGAATTCGTCGGCGATGACGTCTTCATAGACCTGCCCCAGTTGCTGCCCGTTCTGCAGTGCACTGGTGAAGTACAGGCCACGTAGCAGCAGCGGGGCACCGCCGCGATGGCCGCGGGTGAAATGGTCGAGGAATTGCTCGAGCACACCGCTGAGGGCGGCGAAGTACTGCGGGAAATTCAGCAGGGTGCTGTCGGCTTCGGCACCGAGGGCGATCATCTGCGCGTCGACGTGCTGGCGAATATGAGCTTGCAGCTTCTTCAGGCGCGTCTGCAGCACGGCGTGCAGGCCGTTGGTGCGTATTTCCGAAAGGCCAAAGGTCATGCCCAGCGGCTGCTGGCGTTCGTGCAGGTCGAGGCCGTCGAAAGCCTGGCTGAAGCCCGGCAACTGGTCGGTCTTGCTCAGCATCAGGTAAACCGGCGGGTTGGCATCGAGGCATTCGGCGTATTCTTCCACCCGGGCCACCAGCTGGGCCGCCAGGGCATTGCGCTCATCGCTGTTGGCCGCCAGCAGTTCGGGCAGGCTGACCACCAGGACCAGGCCATTGATCGCCGCTTTGCCGCGCTGCTTACGCAGCATGCGCAGAAAGGCCGAGAACTCGCTGGCCGACTGGTCGTCGCGCAGGTAGCGCCCGGCGGTGTCGATCATCACGGCGTCGGGGCTGAAGTACCAGTCGCAGTGCTGGGTGCCGCTTTCGCTGTCGTTGGCCGTAGCGATGCTGGCCGACAGGCCGGAATGGGTCAGCAGCGAGGTCTTGCCGGCCGCCGACATGCCAACCACCAGGTACCAGGGCAGGTCGGACAGGGCCGCCTTGCCGCCGCCACCCGCGGAGCGGTCGGTGCGCAGCATGGCGATGGCGTGCTTCAGGCGCTCACGCAGCACCTGCTGGTCACGGAACTCGCCAGTGGCATTCCACGAGCGGTCGACCTCGATCTGCAGCAGGTTCTCCAGGTTGTGTTCGGCGCGAATGCGCTGGTATTGGCGCAGCACGATTACCAGCAGGAAGCAGGCACTGATGATTGCCAGCGCTTCAGGCACGTGATGACGCAGCCACGGCACCAGCGGCGCGGCCAGCCAGCAAATCAACAGGCTAGCCAGCCACAGCAATGGCAGCAGCACCCAGAAACTTTTCAACAGACGCAGTAATGTTTTCATGTCTTCCTGACTCGGCTACCGGGCATGTGCTCAGGCACTGAACAGCTGGCGGATTTGTTCGGACAGGGCGGCGACGTCCTTGTCCAGCAACCAGTCCAGCGTCAGGTACACGGCGACGCAGACCAACGCGATCAGCGCCAGATACACCCACAGCGGTACTTCGTGGCGCAGCATCTGCGACACCTGGTCGGGCAGTGCCCAGTCCGGTGACAGGGCTTTGGGCGCCTTGCGGTAGCGGGCAATATCCTGGCCCAGGGTATTGGCCAGGTAACGCAGCTGGTCCTTCTGGCCGAGGCTGAACTTGCCCTCGAAGCCCAGTGCCAGGCACAGGTGGTAGACCTCGAGCACGTCGATGTTCTGCTTGACGTCGGCGCGCAGCGCATCGACCTTCTCGAAGAACCCTTCGCCGGCCAGGTGCACGCCGAAATAGCGGAACTGCAACGGCTGCAGTTCAAAGTGCCGACGCAGCGCGTTGTCGTCCGAGCGCAGTACGCTTTCGTCGAGGAAGGCGCACAACGCGTATTGGGTGTCCTTGACCTGCTCGACGCTGTAGTTGGCGGCACGGGCATCACGTTCCAGGTTGGCGAAGAAGCGTTCGACGCTACCTTCGAAGGCCTGCACCGAGGTGACCTGGCGGCCGCGACGTACGATCAACGCCATGCTGATGAAGTCCTGGACCAGGTCCTTGAGCGTCGGTTTTTCGCTGGCGGCCGGGACGGCGCCCTGTTGCAGTACGGCTTCGGTCATTTGAGCACCGCCATCAGTTCAAGCTTGAGGTTGGTAAAGGCGCTGGGCGCATAGAAGCAGATGGCCTGGGCGCTGATCATTCGCTCATACACAGTGCCGTGTGGCTCGATGGCGAAGTACTGGTTGTCCAGGCGCACCGGAATTGCGTTCGGCAGCCGCGCGGCATGATTGAGGGTGACACCCGGCATGGCGCTGTTGACCACCACTTCAATGTCTTCCGGCGAACCGACCTTGAAGGCACGGGGCACCAGCTCCAGCAGGCTGGCGCCGGGCATGTCGGCGTGCACGGCGATATAGAAGTCGGCTTCGGCCAGGCGCGGGTCGTGCAGTTGGCCTTGCCAGTGCGATGGCTTGGTCTGGGTCAGGTTGATGACAATGCACTGGTTGGGCACGACGTTGTCGAGCATCACCCGGATCATCTCGTCGAGCTTGACCAGCGACGCGGCCGGGTCGTGGTGGTCGTACTCGGGGATGTCGCTGAGCTGGGTGTCCAGGGTGAAGGTCAGCAGGCCGCCGGCCAGGTCGGCCAGGAACAGGTACAGGCGCTCCGGGTGCAGGCGCGGGTGGGCCAGTAGATGCGCCAGCTGCGGGTGGGCACGGTTGACCGTGTTTAGCAGCCAGAACAGGGTCACATCGCTGGAGCCGAACTCGGCGATCTGGTCGGCGCGCTCGCGGCGTCGGCCGGAAAGCGCCTTGCTCTTGGCCTGCAGGGCGCCGAGCAGGCGCTTGCCGATGCCGGCAATGGTCTCGTGGCTGCCCAGGTGCAAGGTGGGGTGGACGAAATGTGGGTCAACGTTGAAACCGCCCATGCTGTTGCGTGTCAGCTTGGCCAGTGGGCAGTGGCTGTACCCGTCGAGGCTGTCACCGTCGACCAGCAGTACGACGTTCAGGCGCAAGCTGGTGATTTCGTTTTCCAGCTCGCCTTCATTAAGGTCGGGCAGGGTGTCGAACTGCTTGCGGAAGCGCCGTGCGGCCTTGTGTTCGTGGCCATCCTCGACGTAGTTGAGGCCGAATGGCTCGGGCAGCTTGAGCGCGGCATACACCTTCAGGTCGTTGGCCTTGAGCAGGTCCTTGAGGTCGCGCGCGGCCGGCAGCGGATCGTGCTGCGGCGCGTCGTAGAGGCTGCCATCGGGGAACACCAGCTTCAGACGCTTGAGCTGCAGTGAACCATTGGCCAGGGCGTCCTCGTCCACCTGCAGCGCCTGAACCCCCCAATGGAAAGGGGTGCTGCGCAGGGTCGCCTCAGCCAACTGGTGCTGATGGAATTCGTCCTGATATTGGAAGTGCTGGGGCAGCAGGAACATGCCTTCCGACCACATCACCCGGCTCTGCTTGCTCATTTGACGCTATCCACTAAAGAATTGAAGGTTGAATCCATGGCGTTGCTGGCCGACTGGCTGGCGGCGTCGGTGGCTTTGTCGATGGCCGCGTCCTGCACCTTGTCGGTGAGGGTCGCGTCGGCATCCTTGGCCTTCTGCGCAGCGGCCAGCTGGTCGGCGGTCGGTGGTTTGTTCAGTACGTCCACGCCACGCATGGCGCTGATTTCGGTGTTGTCCACCAGCACCCGCAGGCCGTCGGAGGAGAACCAGATACCGTCCTTGCGCAGCGAGTTGGCGTCGAAGGCGACTTTCCAGCGCGCGTCCTGCTCATCGCGGAAGAACGCCGCCACGCCGACGTAGCGCGCGTTCTTGGCCAGCGGCCACTGGTCGATCTGGCCAATGCCGGGCAGCAGGGTGATCTCGCGGGTTTCCACCAGGGTGTTGCCCAAGGCTTTTTCCGGGGTGTCCCACAGGGTCTCGGCATCGGTAGCCGCGAAGCGCTCGAGGTCGGTCAACTGGTACACACGCATCACCACCGACAGCGGCTTGCCCTCGGCATCGGGGTTGAGCTGGTTGCCGCCGTCGGAGGTCAGGATGACCTTTTCGCTGTCGGCCAGCATGTCGGCCGCCCAGCTGTCTTCCATGCGCTTGCCGATACGGTCGGTGACCCCGCAGCCGGCCAGCGCCACCAGCAAGGCGGCTGCGGTCAGGCGTTTGAGGACGATGTGCTTGTGTTGCATGACGGCAAAACCTCCGGGTACTGGTCAGGCCAGGCGATAGGCGAAATCGCCATCGCTGCCCAGCTCGATCGCAAGGTGCTGGATCGGCGCGTCCTGGGCCATGCGCTCGAGCACGCGCTGGGCGAGTTCGGGCATCAGGGTCTGGGACAGGATGTTGTCGATGTTGCGTGCGCCGCTGTCGACCTCGGTGCAGCGGGCGGCGATGGCCTTGACCAGCGCCTGGTCATAGCTGAGCTCGGCCTGGTGGTTGCGGGCGAAGCGCTTGGCGATGCGTTCGAGCTTGAGGGCGACGATGCGCTCGAGAATCTGGTCCTGCACCGGGTAGAACGGCACGATGCTCAGGCGACCGAGGAAGGCCGGCTTGAACACATGGTTGAGCTGGTCGCGCAAGTCTTCGACGATCGCCTCGGGCGTCGGCAGCTCGGTGGCGTTCAGGCAGGTCTGCATGATGCGCTCGGTGCCGGTGTTGGAGGTGAGGATGATCACCGTGTTGCGGAAATTGATCTCGCGGCCCTCGCCATCGTCCAGTACGCCCTTGTCGAACACCTGGAAGAACAGTTCCAGCACGTCGGGGTGGGCTTTTTCCACCTCGTCGAGCAGCACCACGCTGTACGGCTTGCGGCGCACCGCCTCGGTCAGCACGCCGCCTTCGCCGTAGCCGACATAGCCGGGTGGCGAGCCCTTGAGGCTCGACACGGTGTGGGCCTCCTGGTACTCGGACATGTTGATGGTGATCAGGTTGCGCTCGCCGCCGTACAAGGTGTCGGCCAGGGCCAGGGCGGTTTCGGTCTTGCCGACGCCGCTGGGGCCGAGCAGCAGGAACACGCCAATCGGTTTGTTCGGGTCTTCCATGCGCGCTCGGGAAATCTTGATGCGCTTGCCGATCTCATGCAGGGCGTGGTCCTGGCCCAGCACGCGTTCACCAAGCAGGGCCGGCAGGCGCTGCACGGTATCGATTTCGTCACGCAGCATCTTGCCCAGCGGGATGCCGGTCCAGCCGCTGATGACCTGGGCGATGGCGCCGCTGTCGACCAGCGCGTGGACCAGTGGCTGGTCGCCTTGCACGCGCGCCAGCTCGGCACGCAGGGTATTGAGCTGCTGGGCGTCGGCATCGTTGGCGGCGTCCAGCGCCTTGAGCTGTTCGACCAGTTCCAGCTCCTGCTGCCACTGGGCATTGAGCTGCTGTTCCTGCTGCTGCTCGGCCTGCAGGGCAGCCTGCAGCGCTTCCAGGCGGCGGGCATGGTCGTGCCCCTTGCCGGCTTCGTGGCCGAGCACGCCGATTTCTGCTTGCAGGTTGTCGATCTGCCGGCGGCAGTCTTCCAGTGCGCCGGGCAGCGAAGATTGCGCCAGGGCAATGCGCGCGCAGGCTGTGTCGAGCACGCTGACCGCCTTGTCGGGCAGCTGGCGGCCGGTGATGTAGCGGTTGGAAAGGCGTACCGCCTGCACCAGCGCTTCGTCCATCACCGCCACCTTGTGGTGCTCGCGCATCTTGCCGAGCAGGCCGCGCAGCATGTGAATGGCCTTGTCTTCGTCGGGCTCTTCCACTTTGACCACCTGGAAGCGGCGGGCGAGGGCGGCGTCCTTCTCGAAGTACTTCTTGTATTCGGCCCAGGTAGTGGCAGCGATGGTGCGCAACTCGCCACGGGCCAGGGCCGGCTTGAGCAGGTTGGCGGCATCGTTCTGCCCGGCCTGGCCGCCGGAGCCGATCAGGGTGTGGGCTTCGTCGATGAACAGGATGATCGGGTGCAGGCTGCGCTTGACCTCTTCGATCACAGCCTTGAGGCGGTTCTCGAACTCGCCCTTGACCCCGGCGCCGGCCTGTAACAGGCCCAGGTCGAGGGTGTGCAGGGCAACATCCTTGAGCACCGCCGGCACGTCACCCTGGGCGATGCGCAGCGCCAGGCCTTCGACCACGGCGGTTTTGCCGACCCCGGCTTCGCCCGTGAGGATCGGGTTGTTCTGCCGACGGCGGGTGAGGATGTCGACCATCTGCCGTACTTCGAACTCACGGCCCAGCACCGGGTCGATGCGGCCTTCGCGGGCGCTTTGGGTAAGGTTGACCGTGTACTGGTCAAGTGCCGGGGTCTTGCCGCTGGCCTTGCTCGACGTGCTCACTGGCGCCGCTGGGCTTGCCAGCGGGCTGGCCTGCCTGGACTCGGCGCTACCCTCCACCAGCGCCGCAAGGTTCAGGCGCAGGTCATCGGCGTTGATTTTTTCCAGCTCCGGCGCCGAGGCGATCACCACGCGACGCAGTTCAGCATCGTCAAGCAGAGCCTGCAGCAGGTGAGCGCTGCGCACCTGGCCTACGCCGTATTCGATCGAGGCCAGCAACCAGGCTTGCTCGATCATGCGGGTAATGTGTGGCGACAGCGCCGGGGTGCGGGTATTGCCTTTCTTGAAGGTGCCCAAGGCGGTGACCAGCTGCGCCTGCAGGCGTTCGGCGACGACCTCGTAGTGGCGCAGGATCGGGGCCAGGTCGCTGTCGTTGTTGTCGAGCAACTGCAGCAGCAGGTGCTCCACTTCCACGTCGTAGTGGTGCTCCGACAGGCACAGGGCCGCCGCGCTTTCGGTGGCCGTGCGGCTGGTTTCGTTGAGCTTGGCGAACAGAGACTTCAGGTTCACAAGGCGACCCCATCGTAAGGAATGTGGAAAACGGCGCAACGCGAAGGCTCCGCGTCACGACCCGGGCGTTTGAGCCAACCCAGCCAGCCCAGGGCGACATTGCCGCTGCGGCCCAGTTGGGCGCGTGGCACCGCCTCGCGCTTGAGGCGCGGGGCAATTTCGAAATCCAGTTCGGCACCTATATAGAAGCGCACCAGCTCGACCAGCTTGCGGTAGCAGGCGGTGCCCGGCTGGAAGCGCTGGTAGTCGGCCAGGTTCAGCGGGCCCAGCTCGATGCGGATGCACGACTGGTAGTCCCAGACCCGGTTGCCGGCGACGGCGCTGTGGCCGAGCTGGGCATTGCGGCGGCCGAGCTGGGTGCATTGTTCGGGCTGCAGGTGCAGCCAGCGCCCGGCGAACGGCTGGACCTTGATCGGCAGCGAGAAATAGAAGCCGAGCATGCGTTCAAGGTTCAGCGCATTGCGCGGCTTCTGGCTGAGCAGGCCGGCAAAATAGCTGAACAGCTCACGACGCAATGCTGACGGTTGCTCTTCGAACTTCAGCTTCTGGGCGCGCGGCCCGAGGCCAACCAGGTTGAGCAGGTAGCCGTCGAAGCCCGAAGTGCCATTGCGCTCGTGCTCGATGTGGAATTTGTATTTTTGCCAGGCCTCGTAGAACAGCGTGGTCATGCGGTGCGAGAAGATGTCGAGAAACGCATGGGCGGCATCGTCGCGATACTGCACGTGGCGCTCGAGCAGCAGCTCGGTGTACGGGCGTGGCAGCACGCCCGACGGCCCGACCAGGCCCATGAAGGTGACCTGCACTTCCGACAGCGGCAAGCCGGCCGGCGACACCTTGCCTTCGCGCTCGAAGTGCAGGTCGCTGACCTCGCTGGCCGGGAACGCCAGCGACAACTGGGTACGAAAACGCAGCGGGTCTTCGTGCGGCCGGGTTGCCAGGTCCATGCGCCCGGTGCGGCTGTAGTGCAGGCGGAGCAGGCGCACCAATTGAAAGAATTCGAATCGGTGCGGCTCGGCTCGGGCCTGATCGATCAGACCAGGGGCTGATCGCCGGTGCGTGCTGGCCATTGTACGACTCTCTTTTCTCGTTGTTGGGTGCGCAGGGTCAGTTGGGTGAAGCTGTTCATCGAGCAGTACTGGCCGAAGAAGTGGTCCAGCACTTTGCCGAACAGAAACACGCCGCTGCCGATGAACTGGCTTTCGTCCAGGGTCAGGGTGATGCCGACGCCGCGCACGAAATTTGGCCGCGGGTGGCCGATGCGCGCGACCACCGGTTCGCTGCTGATCGCCTTGATGCCGTTGATCTGTTTGCGAATGGCGGAAACATTGCGGTAGTTGTACAGCGACAACAGCTCCAGCAGCACTTCGCGGCCCTGGCTGACCAGGGACAGATGGTTCAGCGACAAGTGGGCGATCAACCGCCAGATCAGGCCCTTGCCCAAGGGCACGCGCACCGTGGCGGTGGGCTTGCGCAGGCAGCGGATGTCCTTGATCACCGCGTTGGCGGGAATGGTGAAATCGCCCCGTTCGCCACCGAACGGCAGCAGCAGCGGCACGTCGCGGTTGCTGCAGGTAAGGCCGATGCTGAGGGTGTCGCTGCTGGCGTCGATCAATTCCAGATCGCGGTCGACCACGCGGATGCTCATGGCAGTGGCGTCACCCTGGTTTCGTCGGCGCGCGACCCAGAAGCTGCTGTGTGGGTCTTGCTCACCCCGGGGTTCGAAAAACGGCTGGCAGGTGGCGACCTGGTCGATACCGCCGAGTTTGCGCACCCGCCGTACCCGGTCGATCGAGACCACTTCTGCAGCGTTGTGCAGCCGTGTATCAGGGGTGACCGGGTATTCGTGCTGGGTGTGGGTCAGCTTGATCGGCTCGGCCTGCTGGCGGAACAGGTTGATGATCGGCGTGCAGTTGAGCTTGAAGTTGTTGCGCCCGATGTTCTGGGTCAGCCGCGCCAGGCGCTCGCTGAGGTCGTAGTCGGAGAAATAGAAGTTGACCTCTACCTGTTCGATGGCCTTGCCCTGCAGGATGCGGGCAAATCCACTGAGGTCGAAGAACATGAACTTGTCGGGGAAGGTGAAATACTCGTGCAGCAGGCGGTAGCCCAGGAATGAGCGCTCGGAGTAGTCCACCAAGCCTTCGTCACGGGCGTAGCCCACGGTGTTCAGGGCATCGGCCGGCAGCGCCACTTCGCGGCGGCGGCCCTGGTCGTCGAAGCTCAGCGTGGCCTTGGCCAGGTTGTTGAACAGCAGCTCGTACAGCTGCAGCATCAGGGTCGCTTCGCCGTCGAGGAAGAACCGCAGGCGGTTCATGTCCATCTGCCCGAACAGGGCATCGCCGGTGGCTGCCAGGCGGATGCGCAGACGAGCGACCAGGTCGGCGCTGTGCCCGTTGAAGGCCGAACGTTCCATTTCCGTGAACGAGGCCTGCTGCACGGCAATCGGCCACAGCTCTACCGGGTAGCAGGTGCGGAACTTGCACACCACGCCTTCCACGGGATTGGCATGCATCTCGGTATGACGCGCCACGCGGTAGGCTTCGGTGACTTTCTCGTGCCTGCCCAGACTCAGTTCGACAATCGACATCGACGGAGTAGGGCGCAGGTAGTGGGGGTACAGCACCTCGAGGAAGGATTCGACGATTTCCGGAAACTCGTCATCGAGCTTCTTGTGCACCCGCGCAGACAGGAACGAGAACGCCTCGATCAGGCGCTCGGTGTGCGGGTCTTCGCAGTTGTCGCCCTCGATCAGCAACCGCGAAGCGATCTTCGGGTACTGCGCGGCAAACTCCTGGCCGAGAAAGCGCAGGTGCGACAGTTCCTTTTCGTAGTAGGGCAGCAGTTCGTCGAGCATCAGTTGAGGTTCTGCACTTTGTATTCCTGGGTGTTGACCTGCAGCACGGCGTCGAATGACACCTGGCGGCTGATGTCCTGCAGACGCAACACGGCGTCCACGCGGAAGGTCAACATGCGGTGGCCGTTCTGCTGGGCCAACAGCTGAACACGGACCCGGCGAAAGCGCCGGTCTCCGGTGCTGATCGCCCGCTCCAGCTGTTGCTGGATCAGGCGACGATCGTGCGGGTCGAGCACGCTGCGGCTGATGAAGTCCGGCATGCCGTATTCAAGGATGGAACCACCGAGCTGGCTGAAGCCGTCGAGCTCTTCGGCGACCAGGGACTGGCGGGTGTTCACCAGTACTTCGAGGTCGCGGACGATGCTGGCCTTGTACTCGGCCAGCGAGCAGGTGCGCTGCGCTGCGGGCTCGGCCGACTGGTAGGGACGGTCGTCCAGCAGTCGGTCGAGCAGCGAGGGCAGCAGGCGGGCCTGGTTACTCATGTGTCATCCCTGTACACAACGGCCTGTCAGCCGCGCGCGCCCTGTGGCAGCTCGGCAACCAGCCGCAGCGAGGCGGTCAGCTCATCCAGCTGGTAGTGCGGGCGCAAGTAGGTCACGGCCTTGTACACGCCTGGCTTGCCGGGCACTTCGAACACCTCGGCGCGGGCTTCGCGCAGCGGGAACTTGGCCTTGGCCTCCTGGCTGGCGGTGTCGTCGAGCAGCACATAGCTGGCCAGCCACTGGTTGAGGAAGCGCTCGACATCCATGCGCGAGGCAAAGCTGCCGATCTTGTCGCGCATGATCGCCTTCATGTAGTGGGCGATGCGCGAAGTGGCGAAGATGTATTGCAGCTGGGCCGACAGGCGTGCGTTGGCGTTGGCGATGTCGGTGTTGTACTGCTTCTGTTTCTGCGCCGACTGGGTGCCGAAGAACGCGGCATAGTCGGTGCCCTTGCAGTGCACCAGGGGGATGAAGCCCAGGTCAGACAGCTCTTTTTCGCGGCGGTCGGTGATGGCGATTTCGGTCGGGCATTTGAGGGCGATTTCGCCGTCGTCGGTCTTGAAGGTATGGGTCGGCAGACCTTCGACCAGGCCGCCGCCTTCCACGCCGCGGATGGCCACGCACCAGCCGTAGCGGGCGAAGGCATCGGTGACGCGGGTGCCGAGGGCGTAGGCGGCGTTCATCCACAGGTATTTGTTGTGGTCGCGGCCATCGACGCTTTCGACGAAGTTGAATTCTTCCACCGGGGTGGTATCCGGGCCATACGGCAGACGACCGAGCACGTGGGGCAGGGTGAGGCCGACGTAGCGCGAGTCTTCCGAGGCGCGGAACGACTTCCACTTGGCGTATTCCACGGTGTCGAAGATCTTCGCCAGGTCACGCGGGCCGGACATCTCGGTGAACGAGTCCCAGCCGAACAGCTCGGACGAAGCGGCCGAGATGAACGGCGCGTGCGCCGCCGCCGCGACATGCGAGATCTCTTCGAGCAGGTACATGTCTTCGGGGTTGCGGTTGAACTCGTAGTCACCGATCAACATGCCGAAAGGCGCGCCACCGAAGGTGCCGTACTCTTCTTCGTAGACCTTCTTGAACAGCGCGCTCTGGTCGAATTCGCTGGCGGCCTTCAGGTCGCGCACCAGGTCTTTCTTCGAGGCATTGAGCAGGTGGATCTTCAGCGTGGTGCTGGTCTCGGTCTGGTCTACCTGGTATTTCAGGCCGCGCCAGGAGGCTTCCAACTGCTGGAACTCGCGGGCGTGCATGATCTCGTTCATCTGCTCGGAGAGCATCGCGTCGATTTCGGCGATGCGCGAATCGAGCACGGCGATCAGGTCCTTGCTCGGGGTCATCTCACCCTCGAGCACCTGGTTCACCAGTTCGCCAATCAGGTCGCGGGTGCGGTTGCGCTCGGTGTCGGAGCGGGCCACGCGGCTTTGCGAAATGATGCTGTCGAGCAGCGAGGGCTGTGGTGCGAAGTTTTCCACTTCGACCAGGTCGCCGGCCTGTTGCGGTGCGGTTTGCTTGTCGGTCATGTTCGGGCTCCTGCTCAGGCGCGATCGTCGCTGGACGGGTCTTTCACTTCGGCTTCACGGCCGAATTCCTTGCCCAAGGTCTTGAGCTTTTCAGTGTTCTGCAGCACGTCCATCAGCAGCTCTTCGAGCTTGTCGTTGCCGCCCATCTTGTTGCGCAGGTCGGCCAGCTTGTTGCGCACTTCCAGCAGCTTGCGCAGCGGCTCGACCTGCTTGACCACGTTCTGTGGCTCGAAATCTTCGAGGCTGTTGAAGTTCAGCTCCACGCCCAGCTGGGTACCGTTCTTGGCCAGGGTGTTGTCGACGCGGTAGGTCAGGCGTGGTTTGATGCCCTTGAGCACACCGTTGAAGTTGTCGCGGTCGATGTACACGAACTTGCGGTCCTTGAGCTTGGGCAGCGGCTCCAGCGGGTTGCCGGAGAAATCACCCAGTACGCCGACGACGAAGGGCAGCTCCTTTTTCTCGATGGCATCGCCGATGTCCACGTCGTAGGTGATATGGACCCGAGGCGCGCGAACGCGGTCGAGTTTGTGCTGAGTGCTTTCCTTCTTCGCCATCGTGTTCTCCAGTGCGAGCAATTCGCTGCGAATCATTGCGCGGCCCGGTGCCGGGCGCTGCGCGTTACAGTCCTTCGATCGTCAGCAGCAGGCGCTGACGGATTTCGTCGTTCATTTCCAGGATGTTGTCGCGGCCTACCAGTTCTTCGAAACTGGTGTTGCCGGCAATCTGCGTGCTGCTGCGGATGACCGAGTCGTCGGGAAGTTCCGAGCGCACAGGCGAGCTGATGACGCAGAACGGCAGGTCGCCAAAGCCCTTCAGGCGCTCGAAGCTCAGGCCGTAGCGCAAGCCCTCGAACAGCCGCCCAAGGCCAGGCGATTTGCTCAGGCAGTAGAACAGCACCAGGTAGTGCACCACGAAGCGGTACAGCTCGGCGCTGCTGCGGTTGGGGTCTTTGATGACATTGCGAAACCGCGCCAGGTCAAAGGCGTGGAAGCCCACAACCCAGCGGGTCGGGCTGGTGATGCGGATTACCTGGCCGCTGTGTTCCAGGGTCTTGTCGTATTCCAGCGGGAACAGTTCGGGGGTGGTGCTGATCAGGTTCAGCGGTACTTCCAGCTCGGTGACCAGCTGGAACGGCGCGGCCGAGCCGATACGTTCGTAGAGTTCGACCAGGGCTTGGAAGTGGCCCTGGGTTTCGCGCCCGCTGCTGCGCTGTGCGCCTTGCAGGTATTCGCCAAACAGGGTTTGTGGACGGATCAGCGGTGCCACGGTGGCAAGGTAATCCGCCGCCTGCGCCTTCAGCGCATCGGAGATCGCCCGCGTCTGGCTACGCAGCTTGATCAGTGCTTCGACATCGAATGTCTGTGTCATTGGTGCATCGTCCATGTGCCTGCTTGATCGTCCTGAAACGCCGGTGGCGTGGACCTGAAAAATCGCCTTTCGGCTGCAGCGAATTTGGGTGCTGGCATATGAATATTGTGTTGCCAGCAATGCCGAGTAGGGCACCTCGCTGCGGAAGAAGTTCCGGCGAGGGGGGCGATTTTTTCCCCGTTTTGTGACGCTGCGCAATAATGGCGCTGTGATATTTACAGCGTGTCTTGAGCGCAGGAGATGGGGGCTCAAGCCCTAAAGACTGGGTACGAAAGGGGCTGGAAAGCGATGAAAATCGTTGGCGAAAGTTTTTTTCAAAAAGTGAATCAGTTCTCATTTTGTGCGCCGGCCGCGTGCGTGCAGCGGGGTGGGGAAGCGCGTCAGGATGATGGCAATGCGACCGGTTTCGTCGCATCCGGCGGGGTAACTGTATTGTTCAAAATCTAATAGCTAGCGCGATGCTCGTAGGAGCGGGTTTACCCGTGAATAGGCCGGACCTGCCGGCCAATATCCTTGATCATTCACCGTTGCAACCGCCACCGCATTCGCGGGCAAGCCCGCTCCTACATCGACCGGTGGTGTCGCCGTTGTAGGAGCGGGTTTACCCGCGAATAGGCCGGACCTGCCGGCCAATATCCCTGGTCATTCACCGTCGCAGCCGCCACCGCATTCGCGGGCAAGCCCGCTCCTACATCGACCGATGGAGTCGCCGTTGTAGGAGCGGGTTTACCCGCGAATAGGCCGGACCTGCCGGCCACTATCCTTGATCATTCACCATCACAGCCGCCACCGCATTCGCGGGCAAGCCCGCCCTACACCGGTGGTGTCGCGACGCCCCGTTGTAGGAGCGGGTTTACCCGCGAATAGGCCGGACCTGCCGGCCAATATCCCTGGTCATTCACCGTCGCAGCCGCCACCGCATTCGCGGGCAAGCCCGCTCCTACATCGACCGATGGAGTCGCCGTTGTAGGAGCGGGTTTACCCGCGAATAGGCCGGACCTGCCGGCCACTATCCTTGATCATTCACCATCACAGCCGCCACCGCATTCGCGGGCAAGCCCGCCCTACACCGGTGGTGTCGCCACGCCCCGTTGTAGGAGCGGGTTTACCCGCGAATAGGCCGGACCTGCCGGCCACTATCCCTGATCATTCACCGTCACAGCCGCCACCGCATTCGCGGGCAGCTTGCCCGCAAACACCGGCGCAGCCGGTTTCATTCAACTCAGCGACCATCGACCTGTACGCAAACGTCTCTGCCATCGATTGCCTTACATGGCCAATTGTCGTTGATGTAATGATCCGGCTTGAAGCACACCCGTTCATCGTTAACCCAGAACATCTGCCAACCGGAGCCCGAGATCCTGAGCTTCGGGCACGACCAGTAGTCCTTTGCCGAAAGCGTGGCTGTGGTCAGCGCAATCATTGTCGGAGCGACGATAACCATCAGCACAACCGTCAGTTGCAGCGAGCGTAGCTGGAACCCGTGCAGCCAAGAGGTTTTCGGTGGGTCAAACTTCCGACCGGTCCATGCGGCGATCAGGCTGGCAACGATCAGGCAAGGCCCCAGGGGAATGAATGCGATCATGAAGAAAGCTTTGAGTGGTGTTTCCACGACCGGCGCATTACGGTAGATCCGGCCGTAGAGGGGCACGATATCTGTCCATAGGGCGTACACCGCCAGTGCTCCCATGGCGAGCATGGACAGCATCAGACCGATGGCCGTAAGCCGGAAAAGAATAGGGGACCTTACGTAGAGTTCGGGATGGTCTTTCATGTGTGCCTGAGCATTCCCTGGCTGCCGCGGATCAAACCGGCATGGCTGAACAACAGGTTCAGCACGTTATCACAGGACCAGGCACTGGATTGCGCTCAGGGCGCATTGCCTGGTCTGGCGATTGATGATTGCAGTAGGCACGACGCCGGAGTTTCAGCGGCGCGATCAGGGGCATGTTAACGATCTGGTCTGCGGTGGTCCTTTCCGCCTGGCGCCTGGTGAGTGGACCGACGATACCAGCATGGCCCCGTGCCTGGCGGACACCTCAGGATGGGTGTGAAGTCAGGCGCAGAGCCCACTGTTCTCATGACAGGCGTGCGCGGCAATGATGGCAATTGAGCATCGCTGCACGGTTTCGTGGCTGGCCGCATCCCGCAAGTGCCATTACGGCCGCGTTCGCGATGGCCATTTGCCGGAATTGGCCAGTGGCGAAAATTTGAACCAATCCACGTTATGAAACATTTTTCTCCGCCAATGGAGCTGATGAATCAGGTAGCGAGACAGTTCGAGTGGGAGCTGTCAGGCATGGGCGCTGATCGATACCTCAAAAACCTGCTGCGACGGGCCATTCGGCGATTGCCGGGTCGCCTCCGGGCGCCAGTAAGGAAGATGAAGGGTGGCGATATGACATTGCCTTACAGGGCGGTATCGCCCGGTTTTCCTAGGCCGGTAGCGAGTTGACAGGGCAGCTTTTGCCGGTGTTTCCTTTGGGCCTTTCTGCCTGCCTGGCATTCGGGAATGTGAACCCTGTCGCATTTATTTCAATGCATGATGGCACTTTCCTTTCTGCAGGCAGTCGCATGATTCCGCAAGCACGCGCGTTATGCGCGCATGCAGAATACGCCCGCAAGATCAGGGTTGCAGCTGAGCATCGCAAGCGCGTGCTGGCCGTGTTTTCAAGGAGATTTCGCATGATCATGGACTTGGCCTCCGCGCTGCTGTCGCCACAGAACCGCCGCCTGTTCAAGTTTCACAACCTGGCCAACCCCGAGCAGGAGCTGCTGCTGGAAACCTTCAAGGGCACCGAAGCCCTGTCGCGGGCGTTCAACTACGAACTGCTGCTGGTCTGCGAAGACTCCGGCGTGCCGCTCAAATCCATGATGGGCCAGCACGTCAGCATCGAGATCGAACTGGCCGAAGGTGGCCCGCGGTACATAACCGGCTACCTCACACGCTTTGCCAGCATCGGCAGCGACGGCGGCATGGCGCGCTATACCGCCACCCTCAACCCGTGGTTCTCGATGCTGAAGAACCGCTTCGACACGCGGATCTTCCAGGGCAACACGGTCGAGGAAGTGGTCACCGAAGTGTTCGCCCTGTGCCCGGCGTTTTCCCGCCACGAGTTTCGCCTGACCCGGTCACAGAAGCGCTACACCTACATCACCCAGTACCGCGAAACCGACTTCAACTTCGTCCAGCGCCTGCTGGAGGAAGAGGGGATGTTCTACTACTTCGAGCACACCGCCGAAGGCCACACCATGATCATCTGCGATGACTCCAGCACGCTGGTGGCCATCCCCGAGCAACCGCAGATCCGCTTCCACAGCGCCTCGGTCACCGAGACCGCCGACTCCATCACCCAGTGGAGCGGCAACCGTCAACTGCAATCCGGCAAGATGGCCACGCAAACCTTTGACTACCGCCAACCGAACAACCGCCTGCCGGTGGCGCTGAACAGCGTGAACAATCAGGGCGATGTCGAGAACTTCGAGATCTACGACTTCCCCGGCCAGTACACCCACGGTACCTATGACGAAGGCGAAACCCTGCTGCGCCTGCGCATTGAGGCGCTGGAACTGCGCGGCAAAAAGTTTGAAGGCGCCAGCAACTGCCGGGCCATGAAGCCGGGCTACACCTTCGAACTGCTGCAGCACTACATCCACGACCAGGGGCCGGTAGAAGACCGTCAGTTCCTGCTGATGAGCGTGGAAAGCGAAGGCCACAACAACTACCTTACCGGCCAGCAGGCCAGCTACTTCAACACCTTCAGTTGCGTGCGCAAGAAGATCCCGTTCCGCCCGCAGCTGAGTACGCCCAAACCGACCATTGCCGGCCCGCAGACCGCGATCATCGTCGGCCCACCGGGTGAGGAGATCTTCACCGACGAACTGGGCCGGGTGAAAATCCAGTTCCACTGGGACCGCAATGGCAAGTACAACGACCACAGCTCGTGCTGGGTACGCGTCGCCCAATCCGGTGCCAGCGGTGGCTTCGGCAGCATCCAGATCCCACGTGTAGGCGACGAAGTGGTGGTGGTATTCCTTGACGGCAACCCGGACCGGCCGCTGATCATGGGCAGCCTGTACAACAGCACCAACACCCCGCCATGGTCGCTGCCGGCGAACAAGACCCAGAGTGGTTTCCTGACACGGTCGATGAAGGGCGACGGCGGTACCGCCAACTTCTTCCGCTTCGAGGACAAGGCCGGCGCCGAGCAGATCATCATGCATGCCGAGCGCAACATGGATACCGAGATCGAGCTGGATGAGACCCACGATGTGGGGAACAACCGCTCGATTACTGTTGGCGGTACGCACACCGAAACGGTCAAGAAAGACACCGTGGTGCAAGTGACCGAAGGTTCCTACACCCTGCAGGTCGACAACCAGTTCATCCAGGTGGCCGCCAAGCAGCACATCATCCTGCAGGTGGGCGACAGCAGCATCACGCTGACCCCGGAAGGCATCGAGATCAAAGGCAAGGTCATCGTGACCACCAGTACCGACACCACCCAGATCACCGGCGCCGCAGTGCGGATCAACGACTGAGGCAAGGTTTATGTACAAGCCCTCGATCTACGACCGCATCTCCGCCAGGCGCGAAGCGCAAGAGGAGGCTGTGCGGCTGGCCAGTCTGGCGGAAGCTGCTCATGTGCCGGAGCCTGTGCCCGAGCCGGAACCGGTGCCAGCCGTGTTGCAGGATGTCGCCAGCGCTTTCACCTTCGCAGGGTTCTCCTTGCAGTTTCCGCTCGGCTTTCGTTTTCGCGACATCCAGACCACCCTCGAGCATGAAGGCGAGCCGGTCAGCCTCAGCATCCGCCGCCGTGATGTACGCGCCAGGCAGCCGCTGGAGCAACTGTTCCAGAGCGCAGTCGAGGCTTTGCGCGAATTGAACCCGCAACTGCGCGTGATTCGCCAACGTGACTGCCTCCTGGCTGGGAACCCGGCCAAGGTCGTGGACTTTCACTTCAATGCCGGCCACGAGCCTCGGCACGGTCGCCTGGTCGGCGCACTGGTGCCCATCGCCGGCAGCGATTCGCTGCAATGGCTGGATATCTCCAGCGTGATCGACCCCAGCAAGCCCGGCCTGAGCCAGTGGCTGGCCGAGTTCGACCGCATGCTCGATGGCTTCGCGCAGGGCTGACCCCGATTTTTTCGCTATCAGGAATTTTCATCGCATGGATTACGAATTACAGGAAGGCGGCATTGCGCTGCCGGCAGGTTTCGAGGACCGCACGGTCAACATGTTCGTCTTGGGTGCCAGTGTTCCAGCACCCTTGAGCATCACCATCTCGCGTGACACCTTGCTGCCGGACGAAGCGCTGCAGGCCTATGTCGATCGCCAGGTCAAGCTGCTCACCTCCAAGCTGCGCGGCTACACCCGCATGGGCAACAAGGCCGTCACGCTCTCGGTTACCGCACCCATTGCCGGCATCCAGATCGACGCCTATTACATGAACCAGGGCCGCCCGCTGTACCAGCGCCAGGCCGCCTTCATCATCAGCCCCGGGCGTGCCCTGATCTTCTCCACCACTGCACAGGCCGACTTCAGTGCCCAGCAGAACCAGGACTGGGACAACCTGTTGGCCAGCTTCACCCCGCGTGCCCCGTCCGAGACCAGCGCCGAGTCCGGCGAACAGGAGTAACCCCTCATGTTCGAAGCGGCCAGGTTCGGCGACGAGATAG
>NZ_JBJJLR010000050.1:0-38024 GCF_046230975.1 Pseudomonas sp. KCJK9058 | reverse complement strand
AAGCCAGATCAACAGCCAGATCAACAGCCAAGATCAACAGCCACATCAACAGCAGAGGGTTGGCTGTGCTGATCTTCGTCATTCCAACGCAGCGCCATTTCGCCTATTGTCGATGCTCCCTTCCCCAAACCATTGGCAAACCCATGGAGAACGTCATTGTCATCACCGGCGGCAGCCGCGGTATCGGCGCCGCCACTGCGCTGCTGGCCGCCCGCCAGGGCTACCGCATCTGCATCAACTATCACGCCGATGACCAGGCCGCCGAAGCCATCCTCAGCCAGGTCCGCGCCCTGGGCGCCGAGGCCATCGCGGTGCGCGCCGACGTCAGCGTCGAAGATGAAATCATCCAGCTGTTCCTGCGCGTCGACGACGAGCTCGGCCCGGTCACCGCACTGGTCAACAACGCCGGCACCATCGGCCAGCAGAGCAGGGTCGAGGACATGTCCGAGTTCCGTCTGCTGAACGTCATGAAGACCAACGTCGTCGGCCCCATGCTCTGCGCCAAGCACGCCCTGCTGCGCATGGCGCGCCGGCATGGCGGGCAAGGCGGGGCCATCGTCAACGTATCATCGGTCGCCGCACGCCTGGGTTCGCCCAACGAATATGTCGACTATGCCGCCTCCAAGGGCGCGCTCGACACCTTCACCATCGGCCTGGCCAAAGAAGTGGCAGGCGAGGGCGTGCGCGTCAATGGCGTACGACCGGGCTATATCCATACCGGTTTCCATGCGCTTTCGGGTGACCCGGATCGCGTCAGCAAGCTTGAACCTGGCTTGCCCATGGGCCGAGGAGGGCATCCTGAGGAAGTGGCCGAGGCCATCCTCTGGTTGCTCTCGGACAAAGCCTCCTATGCCACCGGCAGCTTCATCGACCTGGGCGGCGGGCGCTGAGCGCGCCCGTCAAGGTTCGAGCAGCTCGCGAACCCGCTCTGCCAGTGCTTCCAGTTCGAACGGCTTGGTCAACACCAACGTACCTTGCAGCAGTTGGCCGTCGCTGAGCGCCGCGCTCTCATCGTAACCGGTGATCAACAGCACCTTGAGGTCCGGGTAGCGCTCACGGCAGCGTTCGGCTACCTGGCGGCCATTCAGGCCGCCAGGCAGGCCGACATCGCTCAGCAGCAAGTCTGGCCGTTCGCCGCTTTGCAGGTGGGTGAGGGCAGACGGACCGTTCTCGAAGGCGTCCACCCGATAGCCCAGCTCTTCCAACACTTCGCCAATCACCAGGCGCAAGGCCGTCTGATCTTCAACCAACAGAATGCGTTTTGCAGTCTCGCTGCTTCTTTGCAAGAGCGCGCGCGGAGGTTTGCTGATTGGCGCCTGGGCTTGCTCGTGGTGGCGGGGTAACAGCAGCTCGATGCGGGTACCCTCGCCAGGCACCGACAGCACCCGTAATTGCCCACCCGACTGGCGCACGAAGCCATAGGTCATGGACAAACCCAGGCCGGTGCCCTGGCCCATCGGCTTGGTGGTGAAGAACGGCTCGACTGCGCGCTCGACAACTTCAGCCGACATGCCGCTACCGTTGTCGGCGATGCTCAGCCGCACGAACTCGCTGGCCGGCAGTTCCAGTGCCACGGCCTGCTCGTCGTCAAGCTGCAGGTTGTCGCCAATGATCTCGATCACACCACCGGCAGGCATGGCATCGCGCGCGTTGATGCATAAGTTGAGCAAGGCGCTTTCCAGTTGGGGAGGGTCGATGAAGGTCGGCCACAGCTGGCTGGCAAAGCGGCTGCTCAGGGTAATCGCCGGGCCGATGGTGCGGCGCAGCAGGTCTTCCATGCCGGCCACCAAGGTGGCCACTTGCGTGGAGCAGGGTTGCAGGGTCTGCTGTCGGGAGAATGCCAGCAGCCGGTGCACCAGCGAAGAGGCCCGCTGCGCCGCGCTGCTGGACAGCTCCAGCAAGGGTGCCAGGGCGTCGAAGCGTGACTGCTCAAGGCGTTGCCGCATCAGCTCCTGGGCGCCCAGGATGCCGCCCAGCAAGTTGTTGAAGTCGTGGGCTATGCCGCCACTGAGCTGGCCTACGGCTTCCATCTTCTGTGCCTGGCGCAGCGCCGCTTCGGCCTTGGCCAAGCGTTCCTGCTCCTGTACTCGCTCACTGATGTCATAGGCGAACAGAAACGCGCCATGTACCTCGCCTTCTGGGTCGCGCAAGGCGTTGAAGCGCAACTCATAATGGCGCAGCGCGGGGGGCTTGCCGAAGGTGCCGATCTCGATGAACTGCTCGCCTGCCAGGGCGCGCTGCCACATCGGCAGAACAGGCGTCTGGCCGGCGGTGCCATCCTCGAACAACCCGGGCAGGTATTCGCCGATTTCGGGTGTCCTCCCGTACAGCAGGTGGAAGTCATGCCTGGCCTGGCGATTGACAGCCAGCCAGCGCAGGTCCTTGTCGATCACATGCACATTGACCACACTGTGATCGACCAGCTCGGCAAACAAGCGTCGCTCCGCCAGTGCGGCATTCACCCGATGTTCGAGCTCTTCGTTCAGGCGCTGCAGGGCCTGCTCTGCACGCCGGCGCTCGGTGACATCCTTGAACAGTACCGCTACCTGGCGTTTCTCGGCAGGTTCTATGCGAAAAGTGGTCACCGACAGCACGTGGCCCGTGGCAATCAGTTCCTGCTCGAAGTGCAGCGGTTCGCCGGTGCGAAGCACCGCGCCATAGCGGGCCACCCAGTCATCCGCCTCATCGGGCACCATCTCGCGCAGTTTTTGCCCGACCACGTTGGGGATGCCGGCGTGTTTGGCATAGGCTGCGTTGGCCAGCACGTGCACGTAGTCACTCAGGGGGCCATGGGGGCCATCGAAGAACTCGATGATGCAGAAGCCTTCGTCCATGGTGTCGAACAGTGAGCGATAGAAGTCCTGGTCGTGCGCCTGGTGGCTTGCAAGCCGTTGCTCCAGCAGTGTGTTCTGTCGCTGGAGGTCTTCGACTTGTTGGCGCAGTGAGTTCAGATCACGAGAAGGCATGCCTGCGTCCGGCCAATGAAAAGTCCTGACTTTAACGTGTTCACCTGCAGGCGAATAGCCACTCAGGGTGACTGGGCGGTGCTCCCCAGCAGCCGTTCAAGCGCCTGGGCAAGTGCTTGAAGATCGAATGGCTTGGCCAGCAGTTCGGTGCGCCGGTCGGGCCGCACTTTTGCCGTACTGTGCGCAAGGTCATAGCCTGTGATCAGCAGCACCGCTGCATGGGGGGCAATACTTCGACAGGCGTCCGCGAGTTGGTAGCCATCGATACCCCCAGGCAGGCCGACATCGGTGATCAGCAAGTCCGGTGCAGGGGCTTCCCGCAAGGCCTTGTATGCCTGCCGGCCATCTTCGAATGCCTGAACTTCATGGCCCTGATCTATCAATACCTCCAGCATGACCAGGCGCAGGGCCGGCTCGTCTTCCACCAGCATCACCCTGCACGCGCGCTGCTGAAGCGAGGCCGCAGGCGCAGGCCCCTCGACGTGGGGGTTGGGTGAAGCGGCGGCGATGCTTTCATCGCAGGGGAGATACAGGTTGATGGCCGTACCCTGGCCAGGCGTGCTATCGATGACCAGCTGGCCACCGGATTGCCGCACAAAGCCGTAGACCATCGACAGCCCAAGGCCAGTGCCCTGGCCGAGCGGCTTGGTGGTGAAGAAGGGCTCTAGGGCGCGCTGCATCACTGCTTTGGACATGCCCATGCCGGTGTCTTCAACGCGGATACGCAGAAACTGACCAGTGGCCAGGCCCCGCTGTCTGGCTTCGGCGCCTTGCACTTCGACATTGGCGCAACCGATGCTCAAGGTGCCGCCAAGCGGCATGGCGTCACGGGCGTTGATGCACAGGTTGAGCAGCGCGTTTTCCAGTTGCTGGGCGTCTATTCGGATAGGCCATAGTCCGGCATGTGTCTGGTCGTGGTAGTCGACATAGGGGCCGGTGGAGCTGCTGATCAGGTCGTGCATACCGGCCACCAGTTGCTGCACATCGACCCGTTGCGGGACCAGCGTCTGCTGCCGTGAGAATGCCAGCAAGCGCTGCACCAAGGCTGCGGCGCGTTGGGCGTTGTGCCGGCTGAGTTCAAGCAGCTGCGCGGTGTCCGCCAGGCGTTGCTGCACCAGACGTTGCCCGGCCAGTTCCAGGGCGCCAAGGATGCTGGCCAGCAGGTTGTTGAAGTCATGGGCAATCCCGCCGGTCAACTGGCCGACCGCCTCCATCTTCTGCGCCTGGCGCAGTGCTTCTTCGGCCTGCTGCAGGCGTTCCTGTTCGGTCACGCGCTGCGTGATGTCATAGGCGAACAGGTAGCCGCCCTGAATTCGCTGCTGAGCATCGAGCCACGGGTGGTAGCGAATTTCGTAGTGGCGTGGTGCGTCGTCCAGCCCGAAGGTGACGGTGTCGATGAACGCTTCCCCTGCCAGTATGCGCGGCCATATCGGGGCCAGGCGGCCCATGATGTCGGGTTGATCGGTCAGGAACTGGGGTACGTAGTCGCCAATCTGCGGCACGAAGCCTCGGTAACGTTCGAAGGTTTCGCGCGCCGTGCGATTGATGGCCAACAGGCGCATCCTGCGGTCGGCAGCAAACACGTTGGCCGGGCTGTTGTCGAGCAGTTCTCCAAGCAGCCTGTCATGCGCCTGGACGCTGTCTTCGCGCTCTGCCAGGCGTGCTTCCAGTTCTGCGACACGCGCTTGCAACTGGGCAAAGGACGCAAGCGGATCTGGCTGCATGACGAAGGCCTGATGGTCGGATCGAGCAACTATAGTCGCCCCTCGGGCCCCTCGCTATCAGAACGAGCGAATGATCCGCCCGAGGGTTTCCATGGCCTGTTCGGCGCCGTCATGCCAAGGGCTGCCGTAGTTCAGGCGGATGCAATTGCCAAAGCGTCGGGTGGGCGAAAAGATCGGCCCAGGGGCGATGCTGATGCCTTGGGCCAGGGCCATGTGGAACAGCTTGAGGGCGTCCATCTGCTCGGGCAGTTCCAGCCACAGGAAGTAGCCGCCGGAGGGCTGGCTGACCCGTGTCTGCGCCGGGAAGTGGCGGGCGATGGCTGCCAGCATGTTGGCCTGCTGGCCCTCCAGCGCGTAGCGCAGCTTGCGCAGGTGGCGGTCGTAGCCGCCGTGTTGCAGGTAGTCGGCGATGGCCGCCTGGGCCGGCATGGAGGCACACAGGGAGGTCATCAGTTTCAACCGCTCGATCTTCTGCGCAAAGCGCCCGGCGGCCACCCAGCCAATGCGATAGCCCGGTGCCAGGCTTTTGGCGAACGAGCCGCAGTGCATGACCAGGCCCTGAGTGTCGAAGGCCTTGGCGGGTTTGGGCGCCTGTTGCGAGTAGTACAGCTCGGCGTACACGTCGTCTTCGATCAACGGCACCTGATGGCGCGCCAGCAACTCCACCAGCGCCTGTTTCTTGGCCTCCGGCATGCTTGCACCCACCGGGTTCTGGAAATTGGTCATGCACCACACGGCCTTTACCGGGTGCTTTTCCAGGGTCTGCGCCAGCACCCCCAGGTCCATGCCCTCGCGCGGGTGCACGGGGATTTCCACAGCCTTGAGCTTGAGCCGCTCCAGCACCTGCAGGCAGGCATAGAAGGCCGGGGCCTCGATGGCGACCAGGTCGCCCGGCTGGGTCACGGCCTGCAGGCACAGGTTCAGGGCCTCCAGTGCGCCGTTGGTGATCAGCAGCTCTTCCATCGGCAGCATCAGCCCACCGACCATGTAGCGCAGGGCGATCTGCCGGCGCAGCTGCGGGTTGCCGGGGGACAGATCGGTCACCACCATGCGCGGGTCCATGCTGCGGCTGGCACTGGCCAGTGAGCGCGACAGGCGTTGCAGCGGGAACAGCTCAGGGCTGGGAAAGGCTGAGCCGAAGGCAATGGTGTTGGGGTCCTTGATCGAGTCGAGGATCGAAAATACCAAGGCGCTGACGTCGACATCGGTAGACTCGCTCACCGGCTGCAGCGCTTGCGGCTCGCAGAACTGACGCGGCACGTGGGCGTTGACGAAATACCCGGAGCGCGGCCGGGCGCGGATCAGCCCGCGGCGTTCCAGCAGGTAATAGGCCTGGAACACGGTAGACGGGCTGACCCCGTGGGTCTGGCTGGCGTAGCGTACGGACGGCACGCGCTGGCCGGGGCCCAGCACCCCGGAGCGGATCAGTTCGGCAATGTCATCGGCGAAGCGTTCGTAGCGTTTCATTCTGGCCTTCTGTCCAGCCTGGCAGGCAAGGTGGGGTGAGTGTAAGGGATCAGCGGTTCATGGGGGCGACGAAGCGACTGTGCGCCACGCTGCGGATAGCGGGGTCGTCACGCTCGCTGATTTCAAAGCTCAGCGTCTGCGAGCTGCTGGTCGGGCGCTCGGCGAGCATCGCCACCGACACCGGCAGTTCGCTCATTTCGCCAGCAGGGATGACCAGTGCGCTACTGCCCTGCAGGGTGAAACCGTCAGCGTCCAGCAGGCGCAATTGATAGTGCTGGGTACGTTCGGTCTTGTTGATGACCTTGAGCAGGTAAATGTTCTCGATCTGGCCTTGGGCGTTTTCACGGAACAGGCCGCGGTCCTTGATCACATCCAGCGATACCATCGGGCGCATCTGCAGGGCCACCACCAGTGCCCCGATCATGACCAGCAGTGCGGCAGCGTAGCCCAACAGGCGCGGGCGCAGCCAGTGCGTGGTACCGCCTTGCAGGCTGTGCTCGGACTTGTAGCCAATCAGGCCGCGGGCGTAACCCATCTTGTCCATTACCCCATCACAGGCGTCGATGCACGCGGCACAGCCGATGCAAGCCATTTGCAAGCCATCACGGATGTCGATGCCGGTGGGGCACACCTGCACGCACAGGGTGCAATCGATGCAGTCGCCCAGTCCCTGGGCACCGACATCACTGCCTTTCTTGCGCGGACCACGGGCTTCGCCACGACGCGGGTCGTAAGCGACCGCCAGGGTGTCCTTGTCGAACATCACGCTCTGGAAGCGCGCATACGGGCACATGTGCAGGCACACCGCTTCACGCAGCAGGCCGGCATTGATGTAGGTAGCGGCCGTGAAGAACAGCACCCAGAACAGTGCCACACCGCCCAGTTGCAAGGTGAGCAATTCTGCGGCCAGTGGCCGGATCGGGGTGAAGTAGCCGACGAAGGTCAGCCCCGTGAGCACGCCAATGGCCAACCACAGGCTGTGTTTGAGCGTGCGACGGGCCAGTTTGTTCAGGCTCCAGGGCGCCGCGGCCAGCTTGATGCGCTGGTTGCGGTCCCCCTCGGTAACCTTTTCGCACCACATGAATAGCCAGGTCCAGGTGCTTTGTGGGCAACTGTAACCGCACCAGACGCGCCCGGCGTAGACGGTGATGGCGAACAGGCCAAAGGCACAGATGATCAGCAGCGCCGACAGCAGGATGAAGTCCTGTGGCCAGAAGGTGGCGCCGAAGATGTGGAACTTGCTGTTTCCCAGGTCCCACAGTACGGCCTGGCGGCCGTTCCAGTTCAGCCAGGCCGTGCCGAAGAACAGCACGAACAGGGCGCCGGCAAAGCCGATGCGCAGGTTACGGTAAAGCCCGGTAAAGCTGCGGGTCTGGATGCCGCTGTCGGTGCGTCGCGCTTGGATGCTGGCTGGGGCGGTGGCGATCTCTGTAAAAGGGATTCTATCGTTCATGGTTCGGTGCTCATCAGGCCTCGATCAGGCATGAGCACTATGGCGCTGAAGCTGTTATCAGCACAGGTTCAGATTTTACGATAAAAACCATATCAGATTTGCCGCATGGCCCCGCCAAGCCTCATATCACCGAGCCTGGCGCGCTGGCCTTCAGATGCCTGCGGCTATCCACCGCACCCGCCACGGTCAGTGCATCGGCCTCGGTTTCGGTAATGGGCACGCGTTGGCCGGCCAGTATGGCCACCGACATACGCAACTGTTCGTCGGTGATGATCTCGATATCCGGGCCTTCGCCCTCGATGCGCAGGCCTTCGCCGATCAGTGTGCAGCGGCGGGTGGTTTCGTCGATTTCAATGGGCATGGTGGGGTCCTCCCGGGGTGATTACAGGGTGGACCGCGGTCAGGGGCCAGTTGCTGCATCAGCAAGCTGAGCGGCACTTTGCAGTACGTGTGACGGTCAACCTTGCAGAGGGCAGGCCTGCTGACGTGGCGGGCGGATTCATGAAGCTCAAGCAGGGGACACAACTGCGATGGACGTCATCTGGCAAGCAATCCAGGCGGAATTCGCCGATGTCACCGATGAGCGCGAGGTCACGCAAATCCTTGTGCGCTTGCTGATGGCTGCTGTGCTCGGCGCAGTACTGGGCTTCGAGCGCGAACACAAGGGCAAGTCTGCCGGGGTGCGTACCCACATGCTGGTGTCGCTGGGGGCCGCCCTGTTCGTGCTGGCGCCCAGTATGGCGGGGGCCGATGAACAGGCACTCAGTCGGGTGATCCAGGGCATCGTTGCCGGTATCGGTTTTCTCGGTGCGGGTACCATTCTGAAGGGTAACGGCCAGGACACCAGCCATGTGAAGGGCCTGACGACCGCTGCCGGGCTATGGATGACGGCTGCCATTGGCACGGCGGCTGGCATGGGGCGCGAAGCCACGGCGCTGATCAGCACGGTACTGGCCCTGCTGGTACTGGGCACGATGCCGTTGCTGGTGGAGAAGGTCGAAGGACAAGATGAGGAGAAGCAGAAGGAGGAAGAGGGCAGGAAGCACTGAGGGGAGCCGAAGCTCCCCTCAAAGCGTTGTTGCCTGCTCTTTTTTTATTATTGGGACCGGCCTTTTGTTGTTTTTGTCGGCTTGTCCTGGTGTTGCGGGCGACCCCCATGCGGGGTCAAGAGCAAACGTATTTTTTTGAGCGCTGACCTGCTTTCATCATTGCTGATCCGAACCTGGCTGCCGCTACCTTGAGGTAGTTTTATTGTTCTGTGCCAGACCGCGGGGCGAACCCCTGAAAAGCGTGTCGACTCCAAAAAAATCTGCTTGCTACGCCTCTGCCGTGTTGTTCTTGTTATGTCAGAGCCGTTACCTGTTGTTTTTATTGGGTATCGCGTTTTTTTTGTTCTTGTACCAGAGATATAGCAGGGTGCGTGCCAACTTCTAAAAACCCTTTAAAATCAATGATTTAAGAATTTTGGTCGACACCGCCCAGCCTGAAATTCTGCCGATTTGTTTCCCTGTTACCCGATTTTTTGCTGTGAAATGTGCGGGAGGTAACACTTCACCCACACCAATGTGACACCGGTGTGACCTATTGTGCGCTGCACGCCCGTGCTACCCGCGACCCGTTGTCGCGGCCCAGCACGCCGCTGATGCGCTGGCCGGCGGCTATCAGCCGGCCCAGGTCGATGCCGGTTTCAATGCCAAGCCCCTGCAGCAGGTACACAACGTCTTCACTGGCGATATTGCCGGTAGCACCCTTGGCGTAAGGGCAGCCGCCCAGCCCGGCTACCGAGCTGTCGAATACGCTGATGCCCTCGAGCAGGCTGGCATAGACGTTGGCCAAGGCCTGGCCGTAAGTGTCATGGAAGTGTCCGGCCAACTGCTCGCGCGGTACCTGGGCCGACACCACCTCGAACAGGCGTCGGGTGTCGCCTGCGGTGCCGGTGCCAATGGTGTCACCCAGCGAGACCTCGTAGCAGCCCATGTCGTGCAGGGCGCGGGCCACCGGGGCCACCTGCTCGGCGCTGACCTTGCCCTCGTAAGGGCAGCCAAGCACACATGACACATACCCGCGCACGCGCACGCCGTGGCTGCGCGCAGCGTCCATGATGGGTTCGAAGCGCTTGAGGCTTTCGCTGATCGAACAATTGATGTTGCGTTGCGAGAACGCTTCGGAGGCGGCAGCGAACACCGCTACTTCCTTGACCCCGGCAGCCAGGGCGTCCTCGAAACCGCGCAGGTTCGGCGCCAGTGCGGCATACGTCACACCGGGGCGCTGCTGGATGCCGGCGAATACCTCGGCAGAGCCGGCCATCTGTGGCACCCACTTGGGGGACACGAAACTGCCCACTTCTATATAGGCCAGGCCCGCTTCGGTGAGGTCGTTGACCAGGCGTACCTTGTCGGCGACGCTGATGGGCTGGGCTTCGTTCTGCAGGCCGTCGCGGGGGCCGACTTCGACCAGGCGGACGTGTTTGGGCAAGGACATGGCGGGTTTCCTGTGGCGTTCAGCGGTTGTCTTTGTTGTTCAGGGTGGCGGCCAGGGCTTGTTCGCAGCGCTCCTGGGCGGTGTCCAGTTCCAGTTGCATCTGGTGAATGTCCAGCATCTGCTGCTCCAGCTGGGCGCGGCGCTCGGCAATCTTCGCCAGCATGCTGTTGAGCTGTTTGAGGTTGCCGCTGGTGGGGTCGTACAGTTCGATCAACTCGCGGCACTCGGCCAGGGAAAAGCCAATGCGCTTGCCGCGCAGGATGAGCTTCAGGCTGACCTTGTCGCGCGGTGAGTAGATACGTTCCAGGCCACGACGCTCAGGGCTGAGCAGGCCCTGTTCTTCGTAGAAGCGGATAGCGCGGGTGGTGATGTCCAGTTCGCGGGACAGGTCGGAGATGCTGTAGGTCTGAGTGCTCATGCTCGGGCTCGGCGTGGGGTATGCGGATATCCTGAGGGCAGGTTGACGTATACGTCAAGAAGAGGCCGCCAAGGATTATTCCGACAACCCTGATCTGCGATACGCATTGGGCGTTTGCCCACTCAAGCGCTTGAACCACCGGGCGAAGTAGGTTGGGTCGGTAAACCCCAGGCTATCCGACAACTGCCCAATGCTCATCCGCGTGTAAATAAGGTTGCGTCGCGCCTCCAGCAACAACCGCTGGTGCACCACCTGCAATGCAGTCTGACCGCTCAGTGCCCGGCACAGCTGGTTCAGTTGCAAACTCGGAATATTCAGCCGCGCGGCAAAGTCTTCAACCGTCAGATGCTCGCGGTAATGCGCTTCGACCAAGCGCAAGTATTGCCCCAGCAACAGGCGGTCACGTTCATCACGGTTACGCGGTGCCTGCCCTTGCTGCTGACGGCGGCTGATCCACACCATCAGCGCGGTCACCAACGCTTCCAGCATCGCGGCGCGTGCCGGGGCATTGCCTTGGTACTCCCGCTGCAAGGTGTCGACCAGGCTGCGCAGGTGCACGCGGTCATGGCCCAACGGATAACAAGCAGGTTGTGCCAGCACCGTCAGTGGCGCGCCCAGGCGCTGTTCCAGGTTCGCTACAAGGGCAGTACCAAAGGTCAGGACATAGCCCTGGATATCGGCGCTGAAGCGAAAACCATGCACGGTCATCGGTGGTACGACCTGGATCGCCGCTTCGCCGATGGCACTGCGCACGCCCTCGATCTCCACCTGGGCCTGGCCACGCTGTACATACAGCAGCTGGAACAGCTCGGCATGCTGGTGCGGCTTGATCTCCCAGTGATGCAGCCGGCTGCGTGCCGGGATCGACTCGCAGTGCAGCAGGTCGGTACCGGGCCAGGCCTGATTTTCGCCATACAGCTTGAACAACGGGACGCCGGGGAGGGTGGATTTCATCTGGGATTGGCCTGTCCGTTAATCGAACGCTTTTCGTAAAAGTGCAGGTTTTTTATGGAATAGCACACTTAAACGGCGTTTTCTGCCAGTAAAAATGCAATGGCAAACCCTAACAGCAGATGCCGCCCCGCTGCCAGTCCCGGGCCGGTATCGTCCGAACAGAGACAACAACAATGAAAACTCAGGTTGCAATTATTGGAGCAGGTCCGTCTGGCCTGCTGCTGGGCCAGCTGCTGCACAAGGCCGGTATCGATAACATCATCGTCGAACGCCAGACCGCCGAGTACGTACTCGGCCGCATCCGCGCCGGGGTGCTGGAGCAAGGCACGGTCGACCTGCTGCGCGAGGCCGGCGTGGCCGAGCGCATGGACCGTGAAGGCCTGGTGCACGAGGGGGTCGAGCTGTTGGTTGGCGGGCGCCGTCAACGCTTGGACCTCAAGGCGCTGACCGGTGGCAAGACGGTGATGGTCTACGGCCAGACCGAGGTCACCCGTGACCTGATGCAGGCCCGTGAAGCCAGTGGTGCGCCGATCATCTATTCTGCCGCCAACGTTCAGCCGCATGAATTGAAAGGCGAGAAGCCCTACCTGACGTTCGAAAAGGATGGCCGGGTGCAGCGGGTTGACTGCGACTATATCGCCGGCTGCGACGGCTTCCACGGCATCTCGCGGCAGAGCATCCCGGAGGGCGTGCTGAAGCAGTATGAACGGGTTTACCCGTTTGGCTGGCTGGGCCTGCTGTCGGACACACCGCCGGTCAATCACGAGCTGATCTACGCCCACCATGCGCGCGGTTTCGCGTTGTGTAGCCAACGCTCGCAAACACGCAGCCGCTACTACCTGCAGGTACCTTTGCAGGATCGGGTCGAGGAGTGGTCTGACGAGCGTTTCTGGGACGAACTGAAAGCCCGTTTGCCCGCCGAGGTGGCGGCGGACCTGGTCACAGGCCCCGCGTTGGAAAAAAGTATTGCGCCACTGCGTAGCCTGGTGGTCGAACCCATGCAGTATGGTCACCTGTTCCTGGTGGGTGACGCGGCGCACATCGTCCCCCCTACGGGTGCCAAAGGCCTTAACCTGGCGGCCTCGGACGTCAACTACCTGTACCGCATTCTGGTCAAGGTGTACCACGAAGGGCGCGTCGACCTGCTTGCGCAATACTCGCCGCTGGCCCTGCGCCGCGTGTGGAAGGGCGAGCGCTTCAGCTGGTTCATGACCCAACTGCTGCATGACTTCGGTAGCCACAAGGACGCTTGGGACCAGAAGATGCAGGAAGCTGACCGCGAGTACTTCCTGACCTCGCCGGCGGGGCTGGTGAACATTGCCGAGAACTATGTGGGGCTGCCGTTCGAAGAAGTGACCTGATCCGTCATTGCGCAAACCTGGCACTCATGCAGGGAGCAAGGGCTGCATTGGTCAGCGAATGGCTTGCCGGTAATTACACCAAGGCTTGAAGTCGAGACTGCGTATGACCGACAGTGCTTCGCTGAATAGGTGATGGCAGGATGCATGACGATGAAATATCCCACCCCGCTGATCGGCGCTCTGTGCCTGCTGGTTGCCAGTAACTGGGCCGGCGCCGACCAGGTATTGCCCACGCCACCGGAACTGGCCTCCGGCTACCGCAGCGGTTTGCAGCCGGTGCACGCCAGCCGGCACATGGTTGCCGCAGCCAACCCGCTGGCCAGTGACGCGGGGCGGGCGATGTTGCGTGCCGGCGGCAGTGCGATTGACGCCGCCATCGCCATGCAATTGGTGCTGACACTGGTCGAGCCGCAGTCCAGTGGGATCGGTGGCGGGGCGTTCATCCTGTACTGGGATGGCAAGCGCGTGCAGGCATTCGACGGGCGTGAGGCAGCACCTGCGGCGGTGACGGAAAAACTGTTCCTGCAAGCCGATGGCACACCCATGCCGTTCCGGGTGGCGCAGATCGGTGGGCGTTCGGTGGGCGTGCCCGGGGTGCTGCGTGCCCTGAAACAGGCCCACGAGCAGCACGGCAAGTTGCCCTGGCACGACCTGTTCGCCCCGGCCATCGCCTTGGCACGCAACGGCTTCGCGGTTTCCGAGCGCCTGCACACGCTACTGGCCGGGGACCCCTACATTGCCCGTTCACCCGCAATGGCCCGTTACTTCCTGGATGAGCAGGGTAGGCCGTTGGCCGTGGGTACGATCCTGCGCAACCCTGAGTTGGCCCATACCTTGGAGCAGATCGCCGCACAGGGGCCCGAGGTGTTCTACAGCGGTGAAATTGCCGAAGCCATCGTCGCCACGGTGCGTGGCCATGCCAATGCCGGGTATCTGTCGCTGCAGGACTTGCAGCAGTACCAGGCCAAGGAGCGCGAGCCGTTGTGCGGTCCCTACAAGGCCTGGCAAATATGCGGCATGCCGCCACCCTCCTCGGGTGGGGTGACCGTGCTGCAGACCTTGGGCCTGCTCGAAGCCGTGCAGCGCACCGCGCCGCAACGCGACCTGGCAGCGCTGCGACCGCTGGCCACCTCGTCCCCGGCCCGCCTGGAGGCCCCGCCCTTGGCCGTGCACCTGATCGCCGAGGCCGAGCGCCTGGCCTACGCCGACCGCGCTCAGTACCTGGCCGACAACGACTACGTGCCCGTCCCGGTCAAGGCCCTGACCGATTCTGCTTATCTGGCCAGCCGCGCGGCGCTGATCGGCGAGCGCAGCATGAAGCGCGCCCGTCCGGGCCAGCCGCAAGGAGCGGACCTGGCACTTGCGCCCGACCGCTCGCCACTGCGCATCTCCACCTCTCACCTCAGTGCGGTGGATGACAGCGGCCAGGCCCTGGCCATGACCACCTCGGTGGAGGCCGCATTTGGCTCGCACCTGATGGTCAAGGGCTTCCTGCTCAACAATCAGCTGACCGACTTCTCGTTCATCCCCCACGAGCACGGCAAGCCTGTGGCCAATCGGGTGCAGCCGGGCAAACGGCCGCTGTCGGCCATGGCGCCGACATTGGTGTTCTCGCGTGCCACGGGCGAGTTTGTCGCGAGCCTCGGTTCGCCGGGTGGTTCGCAGATCATCGGTTACGTGAACAAGGCACTGGTCGGCCTGCTGGATTGGCAGCTCGACCCGCAGCAGGCCGCCGGCCTGCCCAATTTCGGCAGCCGCAATGCCGGCACCGAAGTGGAAGCAGGGCTGAGCAGCCCGGCGCTGATCCGCCAGTTGGCAGCCTGGGGCCATGAGGTGACACCGATGACCATGACCAGCGGCATGCAGATCATCCAGCGCAGCGGCGAGGGTTGGTCAGGCGGTGCCGATCCCCGGCGGGAAGGAGTGGCCCTCGGTGACTAGCCGTGATAGAACGCAGACTTGCCATTCAGTAGTTGAATATCTAGATGTCTATCAGCGTGAAATCGAATAGGGCTCTGTTCGACCTCGACCTGCTGCGCGCCATTGTCGTGGTGGCAGACTGCGGCAGCTTCACCACCGCTGCCGCGCGGCTGCATTCGACCCAGTCGACGATCAGCCAGAAAGTGCGCCGCCTGGAAGACATGGTCGGCCACCGCCTGCTGGTGCGGGGCAACCGTGACGTGCTGCCGACCGATGCCGGGCAGACTTTGCTCGGCTATGCCCGGCACATGCTGGCCCTGAACGATCAGATGCTTGAAGCCCTGGCCGGGGCGATGGTGGGCACCACGGTACGGCTTGGCGTGCCCGAGGACTTCGTTGGCGGGCGTACCACCAATGCGTTGTCGGCATTCAGCCGGCTGCACCCACAGGTGAAGCTCGAAGTGACCAGCGGCTTGTGCCGTGACCTGAGCCAGGCCTACGACAATGGCGAACTTGACCTGGTGCTGCTCAAGCAGCGGCGCAACAGCCGTGAGGGCGTGGCCTGTTGGCCAGAGCGTCTGCAGTGGATCGACAGTGCGCGCACGCCCGCCTTCGAGCTGGACCCGATCCCGTTGGTCACCTTTCCGCCACGCGGCCTGTACCGCGAGGACATGATCAACGCCATCGAAGGCATGGGGCGGCGCTGGCGCATCAGCTTTACCAGTTCCAGCCTCAGTGGCATCCAGGCTGCGGTCGCCGATGGCATGGGTATCAGCCTGCTGCCACCCAGGGCGGCCACCGGCGAGCACAGGGTGCTGGGGGCCGGGCAAGGGCTGCCGGAGGTCGACAGCTATGAGATCGTCATCGTGCACCGGCCGACAGCGGATGTGATGGTCAAGGCGTTGGCTGAGGTGATGACGCAGTTGCTGGCGGGCGGTGGGATCTGACGGTCAGTGGGAAATGCGCTTGCACACGACCCAACGCCAGTGCGATCACTGTGGGCTTTTCCGGCGAGCACGGGCTAAGCCCGTGCCATGCACCTGCAGCCTGCTTAGCGGGCATGCCTGCTCCCACACGTTCGACTAAACCGATTCAATGTCAGGCAACCCGTCGGATGCGGCTTTTGCCAGCGCGGCCTCGGGTGTGGCTGAACAGGTCTTTCGGATCGTCCTCAACCCACGGCACCAGGTCGATCTTGGCACCCATCCCGCGCTTTTCGGCTTGCTGTAGTACGTACCGTAGTACGGTGTAGTCTTCGAGGGCGAAGCCCACCGAATCGAACACAGTGACCTGGCTGTCGCTTTGGCGGCCCTCGGTTTCACCGCGTAGCACGCGCCACAGGTCGACCACCGGAAAGTCCGCCGGCAACTGCTGGATCTCACCTTCGATACGGGTTTGTGGCTCGTACTCGACGAACACCCGTGCGTTGCGCAGCACATCGGCGTGCAGCTCGGTTTTGCCTGGGCAGTCACCGCCCACGGCGTTCAGGTGCATACCGGGCTCCAGCATGTCGGGGGTAATGATGGTGGCGTAGGCCTTGTCGGCCGTCACCGTGGTGATGATGTCCACGCCTTTCACCGCCTCGGCGACCGAACTGGCTCGGCGGATGGTCAAGCCGCTGTATTCCTTGAGGTTGGCGATAAGCTTGGCGGTGGCCAGCGGGTCGGTGTCGTAGGCGACGATTTCTTCGATGCCCAGGTGCTTGTGGAAGGCCAGGGCCTGGAATTCGCTTTGCGCGCCGTTGCCGATCAGCGCCATCTTGCGCGCGTTCGGGCGGGCCAGTGCCTGGGCTGCCATCAGCGAAGTCGCTGCGGTGCGCAGGGCGGTGGCGATGGTCAGTTCGGACAGCAGCACCGGGTAACCGGAGTCGACATCGGCCAGCACACCGAAGGCCATCACCGTATGCAGGTTGCGTGCAGTATTGGCCGGGTGGCCGTTGACGTATTTGAAGGCATAGCGGCTTTTGTCGGCGACCGGCATCAGTTCGATCACGCCCACTTCCGAGTGGCTGGCAACGCGCGCGGACTTGTCAAACGCCTGCCAGCGTTTGAAATCGTCCCGCAGGGCAGCGGCAAGCTCGCCAATAAACGGCGCTACGCCAATGTCATGCACCAAGTCCGACATGGTTGGAACATCAATGAAATACGTCATGCTCTTGCACCTTGTTATTGTGCGCTTGCCCAGCAGTGCGGGGTAAGCGCTTGAGATTATCGAAGTGAAGCTGCATGAACATTTTGATGACAGGTTGCGCCAATCGGAAGCATACAGGTTGTCAGTTTCGTCAGGCTTCTGGACAATCTGCCAACCCAACGTAGCAATCTGATTATTTGGCAGGCTTATGGATACGATCGATCGGGAACTGATTGCACTGTTGCGGGACAACGCACGTACCCCGGTGCTGACCCTGGCAAAAAAGCTGAAGGTGGCCAGGGCAACGGTGCATAACCGCATCACCCGGCTTGAAGAGCAGGGTGTGATCATCGGTTACACGGTACGTTTGCGCTCCGATGCGCTGGACCAGGGGGTGCGGGCAATCACCAGCATCGGCATCAGCGGCCACCATGCCGCAGAGGTCAAGCACGCGCTGCGCGGGCATCCCAATGTGGTGGCCATCCACACCACCAATGGCCGCTGGGATTTGATGGCAGAGCTGCGCGCCGACACCCTCGAAGCGTTCGACCGGGCGCTGAACGCCATCCGCTCGATCCCGCATATCGAGAACACCGAGACCAGCATCCTGCTGTCGACCTACAAGATGTGACCGCTGAGCCAGAGAGGGGTATTGCATAAAAAGCTGCTGACCCTGCTGCAGTCGGTCTACGGCCTGCCGGCACTTCAAGGTTGGCGCTCAGCCACCGCTCGCAACGTACGCAACGTCACCACCGGCGTATCCACCACAAACCGGTTGGCCAGCCACCCTGGCACATCCCCGGCAGGGGCGGCTTGCAACTGGTAGGTCACCTCGGTCACCCGGTCACCCAGCGGTTTCATCTGCCACACACCACTCAGGTGCTCTACTCGGATCAGGCCGTCAACCTTGGGGATCCTGTCGGGATCGGCGCTCAGGTGGCGCACCAGGGTACCGTCGACCAGGCGTTCGCTGGTCACTTTCAGCACGATGTCCCGTGACCTCGCCGGCCAAGGCAGCTGAGTGGTCAGGTACACCCAGGTGTTGTCACCCTCCACATCCAGCAGCCGCATCTGGTCACAGGCGTACAGCCACTTGCAGGCCACCCGCAGGTTATCCTGCAGGTCAGTGAGCGTGCGCAGGCTGGCTTTCATGGTGCTGACACCACGAAATTGCTGGTAGGGCGAGTCGCCTGCATCTTTCAGGTACACGCGAATGCCTTCGCGGTCGTAGGCCAGGTGCCAGTCATCGGCGGCCAGGGCAGAGGCGCACAGCAGCAAGGCCGCGAGCAGCAGGCAGCGGTTCATGGCCGGTACCCTGCAGAGGTGGGTATTTCAGTATGCGCGGCAAACAGAAAGCCCGCCAGGTTGGCGGGCTTGCGGGCATCAGCCTGGGCTTAGCGCTTAGGGTTCAGCGTCAGGTGTACGTGACGGTTCACGTCCTTGTACAGCAGGTAGCTGAAGTTGCCTGGGCCGCCGGCGTAGCAGGCTTGCGGGCAGAAGGCGCGCAGCCACATGAAGTCGCCGGCTTCCACTTCGACCCAGTCCTGGTTCAGACGGTACACTGCCTTGCCTTCCAGCACGTACAGGCCGTGTTCCATCACGTGGGTTTCTGCGAACGGAATCACACCGCCCGGCTGGAAGGTGACGATGTTCACGTGCATGTCGTGGCGCATGTCGGCCATGTCGACAAAGCGGGTGGTTTTCCAGCGGCCTTCGGTGCCCGGCATCTCGATGACGGTAGCGTTGTCGCGGTGGGTGACGAAGGATTCCGGCACGTCCAGGCCTTCAACCTTCTGGTAGTGCTTGCGCAGCCAGTGGAAGGTGACGTTGGACTTGCTGTTGTTACGCAGGCTCCACTCGGCGCCTGGGGCCAGGAAGGCGTAGCCGCCAGGTACCAGGGTGTGGTGTTTGCCTTCGACGGTGATGTCCAGTTCGCCTTCGACGATGAACACCACGGCTTCCGCATCGGCGTCCAGCTCAGGGCGCTCGCTGCCGCCTTCCGGGGCCAGTTCGACGATGTACTGGGAGAACGTTTCGGCAAAACCGGTCAGCGGGCGGGCGATGACCCACATGCGCATCTTGTCCCAAAAGGGCAGGTGGCTGGTGACGATGTCACGCATCACGCCTTTAGGGATGACGGCATAGGCTTCGGTGAACATGGCACGGTCAGTCAGCAGCTCGGTTTGAGCCGGGTGCCCACCGTGGGGGGCGAAGTACGAATGGTTCGACATGGACGATCTCGACTTGTTGTTCTCTCCCCATGCCTTGAACCGCACCGGCCGGTGCGGCGCAGGGGATGTGGCCACAGAATAGGGTCGAGTGCGTGGCATCCACAAATTAAATGTTGGAATACCCGGTATTTGATCACTGAATGCTGACCTGACGTCCAACGTGTTGTTCGGGCAACTGGCCGCCGCGGCCGAACAGCTTGTGGCGCAGGGGGCCCTCGGTGTAGCTCAGCGGGTAGCGGCCGCGCCGTTGCAGCTCGGGCACCAGCAGGTCGACTACATTGGCCAGGTCGTCCGGTTGCACGGCGTAGGTCAGGTTGAAACCGTCGATGCCGGTATGGTCCAGCCAGGTTTCCAGCTGGTCGGCCACCTCGCTGGCAGCGCCGATCAGCACGGGGCCGCGACCGCCCAGGCCAACGAACTCGGCGGCTTCGCGTACGGTCCAGCGGCGAGTGGGGTCGGCGGCGGTAAAGGCTGCCAGGGCGGCACGGCCAGCATCGTTCTCGACGTACTCGATCGGTGCAGCGGGGTCGAGGCCGGCAAAGTCGATACCGGTCCAGCCTGACAGCAGCGCCAGGGCAGCGTCCAGGTCGACATAGCGGCGATAGTCGTTAAAGCGGGCCTCGGCCTCTTCCCGCGTGGGGGCGACGATCAACAGGGCCTGGGCGTAGATCAGCACTTCGTCACGGCCACGCCCGGCCGCTTCGCAGGCCTGGCGGATGCCGTCGGCGTAGCGGCGCAACACCGTCGGCGTTGGCCCGCTGATGAACACGCATTCGGCATGCCGTGCGGCAAACTGCTGACCGCGTGCCGACGCACCGGCCTGGAACAACACCGGGGTGCGTTGCGGCGACGGCTGGCACAGGTGCATGCCGGGCACCTGGAAGTGCTCGCCCACATGGTTGATCGGGTGTACCCGCGAGGGTTCGATATAGCGCCCGCTTTCACGCTCCAGCAGCACGGCGTCGTCGTCCCAGCTTTTCTCCCACAGTTTGTACAGCACCTGCAGGTATTCCTCGGCCAGGTCGTAGCGTTGGTCGTGGCCCAGTTGACGCGCCAGGCCGAGGTTGCGCGCAGCGCTGTCCAGATACCCGGTGACGATGTTCCAGCCGACCCGGCCATTGCTCAGGTGGTCGAGCGTGGACATGCGCCGGGCGAAGGGGTAGGGGTGTTCGTAGGTCAGCGAAAAGGTGACACCAAAACCCAAGTGCTCGGTCACCCCGGCCATCGCCGGCACCAGCAGCAGCGGATCATTGACCGGCACCTGCACGCCACCGCGCAGGGCGGCTTGCGGGCTGCCTTGATAGACGTCGTAGATACCCAGCACATCGGCGATGAACAGGGCGTCGAACAGGCCGCGTTCGAGCAGGCGGGCCAGGTCGGTCCAGTAACTCAGGCGGTTGAACGCCACACTGGTGTTGCGCGGATGGCGCCACAGCCCAGGGGACTGGTGGCTGGCAGCGTTCATGCTGAAGGCGTTGAAGCGGATCGGGCGAGGCATGGTCAGCGCGCTCCGTTCAAGGCAACACGGAAGCCGGGTAGACCGCTTCGGCCACCTGTAGCTTGCGTGGAATCAGGCCCAGGCCCTGGAAGGTGTCAGCCAGCTTCTGTTGTTCGGCAACGATCTGCGGGGTGATAGCGACGGCGTTGTAGTTGCGCCGTTCGCTGGCCACTTCCAGCACCTGTGTGCTGATCCCCAGCTGCGGTGCCAGCAGCGCGGCCACTTCGGCAGGCTTGGCGTTGGCCCACTGGCTGACCTTGCCCAGCTCGGCAAAGAAGGTTTTCAGCAGTGCACGGTGCTCGTCGGCATAGCGGGCTGTGGACAGGTAGAAGGTGCGGTTGTTGGACAGGCCGCTGCCGTCGCGCAGGTTTTTCAACCCTGGCTGGCTTTCTGCGGCGGCGAGGAACGGGTCCCACAGGGTCACGGCCTGCACACTGCCCGATTGCAGGGCGGCCAAGGCATCGGCGGCATTGTTGACGTAGGCGGGGGTAATGTCCTTGTAACTGAGGCCAGCCTGCTGCAGGGCTACGGCCAGCAGGTATTGGGCATTCCAGCCGCGGCCGGTGGCCACGCGCTTGCCTTTCAGGTCCTGCACACTGGCCAGGTGGTCCTGCTCGCGCACGACCAGTCCAATGCCGCGTGGGTAGGGTTGTTCGGCGGCCAGGTAGACCACAGGCTTGCCGGCGGCCTGGGCGAACACCGAGGGGGCATCGGCTGCGTGGCCGAGGTCGATGGCGCCGGTGCTCAGTGCCTCCAGTAGCTGGGGGCCTGCGGCGAACTCATGCCAGCTGACCTTCACACCTTGCGGTGCCAGGGCCTTTTCCAGGGCGCCGCTGCCTTTGAGGATGTTGATGCTGTTGAATTTCTGGTAGCCGATGCGCAGTGTCCTGGCGTCGTCGGCAATGGCTTCGGACCAGGGGAGCAGGGCGCTGGCGACGCTGGCCAGTAAACCGCCGATCAGCAGACGGCGTAGTGGGGAGAAGGCATGTTTGGGCATGGGCATTGCTCCTTGAATCGGGTGAGAGGCGATCTGCCCAGACTAAGGAGGTGGCGTTTGGCTTTCAATTTATATATTCCAGTTTGTTAGATTGTTTAGTTATTTTTATATCCTTTTGTTTTTAGTAACGGGGTGCCTATCGTTGTTGGAGGCGCCATGGGCTGAGATCGGCGGGTCCTGCAGCACCCGTTTGTGCAGTTTTCGACATTTTTTTCACATTCGCTTGCTAGGATCCGCAACGATTCCGAGGAGCCCCTTCATGCCGCACATCCTGCGCAAGCGCAGCGCCCGCATCGCCTTGACTGCCACCTCCGGGCTGCTCGCGGCCACCTTGGGCTTCTTCGCGTGGCAGAGTTTCTACCCGGTTCAGGCCGCTACCGGCTGGGATGTTGAGGTGTTGCATCGCGACGTAACCAAAGCCGCCTCGCTGTTACCGCAAACGGATGGCAGCCTGCTGGTCAGCCGTGAACTGGATGACGGCCGGGGCAGCATCCTCAAGATCACGGCTACGGGCGAGCGCGTCGTGCTGATCGATAACCTGTCCAAGCCCGACGGTATGGTCGCGGCGCAGGGCGGCTGGGTGTTCAGCCAGGAAGGTGGCCTGGCACCTGTCAGCCTCTCCCGCGATGGCCAGGTCACCCGGCTGTTCGACGGCGAGAGCGTGCAAGGCCTCTGGAACGAAGGCAACTATCTTTATGCCATCGAAGACCGCAAGGGCAATGGTCGCCTGATGCGCTATGACTGGAGCAGCGGGCAGCTGGATGTACTGCGGTCCGGCCTGACCGAAACCGAAGGCCTGACCCGCTGCAACGACGGCCGCCTGCTGTACACCGAAAAGGCCAATGGCAGGGTCCGCTCCCTGTCCGACGATGGCAGCGACCCGGTGGTGGTCGACGGTCTGCGTAACCCTACATTCTTGTATTGTGATCAACGTGGCCTATGGATCAGCGAGGACAACACACACCGTGCGCGCCTGCTGCGCATCGATGCCGATGGCAGCCAGCAAACGGTGCTGACTTTCCTCAAGGCTCCGCAGGCGATCATCGCCGATGGTATCGGGGGTTATCTGCTCGCTGAAGGTGGGCGTAACCGCGTGCTGCGCCTGACGCCCGCGCCGGCGCCCGCGACTGCGACTGCGACTGCCCAGCGTAACTGACTGTGCGCCTGGCTGATGATCAGTGCCCGCAGGCTGACCGCGCTGCTTGAGCCCAAGGCATCATGGCTACCCGACCAACAGCGTGCTTCCCTGCATGGCCGCGCTAACGGATAATCCCGGCATTCCAATAAACAGCCTGTGAGTGGGTATGAGTGATTCCGTAGTCGGCCTCGGCCAGCCTGAAACCGAAGGGGTGCGCAAAACGCGCAAGAACAACCCTGAGAAAACACGCGAGGACATCCTCCAGGCCGCCATCAACGAGTTCGTTCAGCAAGGGCTGGCCGGCGCCCGCGTCGACGCCATCGCCGAACGCACCGCCACTTCCAAGCGCATGATCTACTACTACTTCGGCAGCAAGGAGCAGCTGTATTGCGAGTGCCTGGTGAAGTTGTATGGGGATATCCGCAAGACCGAACAGAGCCTGGACCTGGAGTCGTTACCGGCTGAGCAGGCGATCCGCCGGCTGGTGGAGTTCACCTTCGATCACCATGACCGCAACGTCGATTTCGTGCGCATCATCTGCACCGAAAACATCCACTATGGCGAGTACGTCAAGCAGTCGCCGGCCATTCGCGAAATGAGCAGCCTGGTGCTGGAGGCCCTGGGCAACACCCTGCGCCGTGGCGTTCAGGAAGGCGTGTTCCGCGCCGGCATCGAGGTCATCGACCTGCACATGCTGATGAGCTCGTTCTGCTTCTACCGGGTGTCGAACCGCCATACCTTTGGCGAGATCTTCCAGATCGACCTGTCTGATGAGCAAATAAAGCTGCGCCACAAAGCCATGATCTGTGATGCGGTGTTGCGGTATATCCAGCTCGAGCCTCGTACCTGAGATTGGTCGAGCGCCTGGGCTGGCTCAAAGGGCCTCGGTCACTCGCCCAGCCGTTGCTCGCGCGACGGCGGGTAGCCGAAATACGCCGCATAGCACTTGCTGAAGTGCGACACCGAGACAAACCCGCAGGCCACTGCCACTTCCATCACCGACAGGTCGGAATACTGCAGCAGCCGGCGGCTCTTGGTGATGCGCAGTTCCATGTAATAGCGCCGGGGCGACGTGCCCAGCTGGGCCTGGAACAGGCGGTCGATCTGCCGCCGCGAGCGCCCGCTGTAGGCGGCCAACTGGTCGAGGCTGAGGGTTTCCTCGAGGTTGTTCTCCATCAGCTCGACAATGGTGCGCAGGTGCAGGCTCATGGACTTCTTCGCCCCAGGACCCACCTGGCGGTAGCGCGCACCGGAGAATGACAGGATTTCCTCGACGCCTTCGGCCAGGCCATCACCGTACAGCCGGCGTACCAGGCCCAGCATCAGCTCCATGGCGCCATTGGGGCTGGCGGCGCTGAGGCGGTCACGGTCGAGGGTAAAGCTGGCCGGGGTGATGCGGGTTTGCGGGCTGCGCTCCGACAGGCTGGCACGTTGCTCGGGGTGGATGCTGCAACCGTAGTCGTCCAGCACCCCGGCACGGCCAAGGAACCAGGCGCCGTTCCACAAGCCGCCCAAGGCCATGCCGTGGGCCGCGCAATCGTCCAGCAGGCGATCGAGTTCCGGGTACTTGAGTGGTGTGCGCAAGCCGCCACAGACCACCAACAGGTCCAGCTCTTTCAGCGCCGCGGCGGACAGCTCGGTGGCCACCAGTTCCAGCCCCAGGTCGCTGAGCACCCGGTCGCCGTTTAGCGACAGCGGGGTGAACTGGAAGCTGTCGGCACGTAGCAGGTTGGCCGTGACCAGTACGTCCATGGCCACCGTGAAACTGGCCATCGAGAAGTGTTCGAGCAGGATAAAGTCGACCCGATAGGGCGCCTGGGCATTGGCGCCGCTTGTTTTGAGCCGTAGCATGTTGCTGGTGCTGGTCTTTTGGCTGAACTGGCGTGGCGTGGGCACTCTGAACTCCGCTTCCTGGCTGGCCCGCAGAGTGTGGACGGTGCCCGGAGGAAAGACAATCTCCCGGGTGGCTGTGTCGTATTACAGGTCGTGTTCAGGCAAACCTGCCTGTCCTGGCGCTTTACCGCTATGCTGACCTTCCGTCATTGAGGATGCCCCTGATGAGATATGCCGCTGTAGTGTTGCTCAGCCTGTTGCCGTTGCTGGCCAACGCCCTGGAGCAGGGCGACAAGCTTGCCCCGTTCACACTGCTCGACCAGTACGACCAGGCCTACAGCCTTGCTGCCGACACGCAGATACTGCTGGTGGCGCGTGATATGGACGGTGCCAAGCTGGTCAAGGCGGCACTGGCCGAGCAGCCCAAGGGCTACCTGGAAGCACGCGCCGCTGTATTCGTGGCCGACATTCAGCGCATGCCTGCGCTGATCAGCAAACTCTTCGCTGTCCCGGCCATGCGCGATTACAGCTACCGGGTGCTGCTCGACCGTGATGGGCGAGTGGCCAGCCGTTACCCCGGGCAGGAGGGCCAGGTGCAGTGGTTACAACTGCAGCAGGGCGTGCTGGTCAGCCAGCGGGCGTTCACCGATGCAGCGGCGTTGAAGGCTGCGCTGGAGAATGCACCACGGCAATAAGGCCTTTTCGCCGCGCCTGCGAAGAGGCGCGGTGAGTCAAATCAATCTGAACCCTCAGCGCTTGCAGCAACCCAACCCAATACATGCCATTGGGAGAGCGCTCATGGAAATCGGTACGATCTGGATCATCATCGCGGCCTTGGTCATCCTGCTGGAGATCTGGGCCATCTGGCACATCATCGGCAGTGAACGGCGCGCTGAGCGCAAGATGCTGTGGATCGTCTTCGTGGTCTACGCACCCTTCCCCGGTTTGCTGTTCTGGGCCTGGCGCGGGCCGAGGGCGGTGAAGGGCAGGGCGGTGTTGCAGGAAAAGTGACGGTTTGCGGCCTCGGGCGCGGGGGCGCCTGAGGCCGTCGAGGGTCATTTGGGCAGGATCTCGAAGCGCATGGCTGGCCCCAGCCCGTCCACCATCAGGCAGCCGTAGAACTTCACGGTAGACAGTACGCGCAGTTCCTTGAGCGCGTCATGGATGTAATCGCGGACCAGCTTTTCAGCTTCCCGCTTGCGGTCCGCGAGGGTGGTGCCATTGAGTGTGATCATGCCAAGCAGCGTGGTTTCAATGTGCTCGACGGTGTCCAGGCCGAGCTTTTCCCGCAGGTGCAGACGTGCCTGTGCCGCATCGGTTTCATCGCGTGGAGCGCTGTGCGGCTTGATGGTATAGGCCAGCTGAAAATCAAATTTGCTCATCGGTTTTTCCTTGTTGGTTAAAGGCCTCCATGCCGGGCTTTGCAATCTAAGGCCTGACAGCCGCTGCGCAAACACACGCTTGGTTCCAACATGACGATGCCTTGTACGAAATGTCCTACTTCAGGCTTGACCTCGAGTTAACTTAAGGTCCGATACTCCGACGCTCTTCCAACCGAGCAAGGGCTTGTCGTGACCCCATCAAGCGCATTCCAGCTAAGCAACCCCGAAGGCCTCTACGACCCCAGTGGCAACGCCTATTCCCATGTCGCCGAAGTGCGCGCTGACAGCCGTCTGCTGTTCATCGCCGGTCAGGGTGGGGAGGATAGCCAGGGCCAGTTGTCACCCGTGTTCGCCGAACAGGCCCGGCAGGCGCTGGCCAACCTGGAACGGGCCCTGGCGTCGAAAGGTGCCAGCCTGGCCCAGGTGTTCAAGCTGACCCTGCTGATTGTCGAGCACTCCGAAGCGCGCCTGCACCAATGGGTGGCCGAGGCCGACAGGGCCTGGGGGGCGCACATGAAACCGACCTGCACGCTGATACCGGTGCCCCGGCTGGCGCTGGACGGCATGCTGGTGGAGATCGAAGCAGTAGCCGCCGTCTTGCTCAAAACCTGAAAAGCCGGCGCGGTCGCCCGTAGGCGCGGGTTTACCCGCGAACACCGGCGTAGCCGGTGCCATCCTCCACAGTGGATTCTTCCTTGTATATCGGTGCCGGTCCTGACTAAATGCCGCTATAACAACAATCCCACTCAGAGGTGACCACACCATGAGTACAGGCACGACCACGCTTACTGACCGCAAGACCAGCGCCTGGCTTTGGCCTGCCCTTTTCAGCCTGGTGGCGTTTGCCGCCAACTCGGTGTTCTGCCGGCTGGCGCTGAAGGACGGGGCCATCGACCCGGTGTCCTTCACCATGGTCCGCCTGGCCAGTGGCGCGCTGTTTCTGCTGTTGCTGATTCGCCTGCGCAGCCCGGTGCACACAATGGGCGGCAGTTGGTGGGGCGGCTTGGCCCTGTTCCTGTACGCGTTCCTGTTTTCTGCGGCTTACCTGCAACTGGGGGCAGGGGTGGGGGCGTTGTTGCTGTTCGGTGCCGTGCAGATCACTATGTTCGGCTTCGCGTGGTACAGGGGCGAACAGATCACTGTACGCATGCTGCTGGGCATGCTGATTGCCTTTGCCGGCCTGCTGGTGCTGCTGTTGCCTGGCGTCTCCGCGCCGCCGTTGGCCAGTGCCTTGCTGATGGCCCTGTCTGGTGTGGCCTGGGGGGTATATACGCTACTGGGCAAAGGCTCGCCCAGGCCGCTGGCCGACACTGCCGGCAATTTTGCCCGCAGCTTGCCGTGCCTGGTGCTGCTGCTACCGATGCTGTTGCTGGGTGCCGGCCCGCACCTCACGCCACTTGGCTTGTTGTATGCCTTGGGTTCCGGTGTGCTGGCTTCTGGCGCAGGCTATGCCGTTTGGTATGGCGTGGTCCGGCAGATCAGTGCGCAACAGGCGGCGACCCTGCAGCTCAGCGTGCCGGTGATTGCCGCACTGGGCGGGGTTGCCCTGATCGGCGAGTCGGTGTCGTTGCGTTTGTTGATCGCCTGTGTGGTGGTGTTGGGCGGTATTGCCCTGGCGCTGGCGCCGCGCCGTTAAAAAAAGCTGCGCTGGGCCTTGAGCGTGACCACGCTGTCGCAATAGGTATTGATGCCCGAATAGGCATCGCAGCTCGCGCCACTCAGGCTGGAGTTGCTGTAGATCAGGTTCAGGTCGATGCCCAGCCAGGGCCGCGACAGCTCCAGCGACCAATCGGAAAAGGTATTCACCTGGCTGCCATCGCCAATGGTGAACGGCGTGCCCAGGCGGTGGTGGGCGAGCTTGACGGTGAAGTCGACGTCGAACATCGGCAGATGGCCGAAGTCGGCGAACAGCGTGCCCGTGCGGTTGTCGGGGTTGTCGCGCAGCGCCCCGCCGAAGCGGCTGCCCAGCACCGAAATCCCCCCATACAGGGCGTAGCTGTCGGGGCCTGCGATATTGGGCTGACTGTAATGGATCAGCCCTACCTCGTAGCCCAGGCTGCTGTCGAAATGGTGCTTGTAGCCCAGGTAGCTGTCCAGGCGCAGGGTCGAGTCAGGGGTGACGCCCATGCTTGGGGCGTACTGGCCCAGGTACCAGCCACTGGGGTGGCTGAGGTCGAGCCCGCCATGGAATGCGCCAACGGCACTGGATGAGATAAGCCCTTGCGCCATGCTGCGTGAGGGGGTGGTGCCGAGTGTGAAGTCGAAATCGCCCAGTTGGCGTTTCATCTGCTGGGCTTGCGACGCGGGGCTTAAAAGCAGCGCAGCACTCAGCAACAGAAGGGGCCTGATCATGGTCTCCGTCCTGGAAGGCTTGCGGTTGAGCGGTAGAGGATACCTGCGCAAGTGGAGGGAGGGAACCGCCGGTTAGCCCGTTCAGCCTTTGGTCGAACGTTCAGCGTCGGCGGCCTCGGTCACGACAGGCAGGTTACCGGCACGCAGGATCACCCGCCGTTGCTGCTCGTAATTGTCCAGTGACAGGCCGCGGCGCTGTAAGGCTTCCAGTTGCAACTGGCGGGTTTCCTCGGCGGTGTACGGGCGCAGTTCAGGGTGGCTGGCACAGCCGCTGATCACGGCGATGGCAAAAACGACAAGGGTGGCGCACAGGTCGCGGGCCAAGGTATTCATCGGTTAGCTCCAGGGCAGTCTAGGCGGCAGCGTGGGGATGACGCTAGGTTATGCGGCCACAGCGTTCGGTAGAAATTGCCCTGCTCGATAGTGACTATCGACGATTCCGGCGAAGCGCACCGATAGACTCAAACGCATCAACCATCCCACCTTTGAAGCGCGAAAAGTTTGCGTCCCCTCGTCTGGTCAAAAGCACTGCCATTGCTACCCTTAACCCACGCGGTCTGACCTCATGGGGATAAGCGATGCGCATGCCATTGTTTGCTGTCCTGTCGGCACTGCTTTGCCTGAGCGCTGCCCCTGGCCTGGTGCAGGCCGCAGACGTGCCCGCGCCGGATCCGGCGCCATCCGCTGCCACGCCCGTGGCCAAGGACCCGGTGTTCTCCCAGGAGCAACTGGACCAGATGCTGGCCCCCATTGCCTTGTACCCTGATCAGTTGCTGGCTCAGGTGCTGATGGCGTCAACCTACCCGGGGCAGGTCAATGAAGCCGTGACCTGGTCCAAGGCCAACCCCAAGGCCACCGGCGACGATGCGGTCAGGCAAGTGGCCAAGCAGCCCTGGGACCCTAGCGTACAGGCACTGGTAGCCTTCCCGCAGGTGCTGGCAACGCTTGGGCAGGACCCGGTCTGGGTGCAGCGCCTGGGCGATGCTTTCCTCGCTCAGCCCGATGATGTCATGGGCAGCGTGCAGCGTTTGCGCCACCAGGCGCAGGCCGCCGGCAATCTGCAGAGCAGCCAGTACCAGCACGTCACCGTGCAGACCGCACCTGCACCTGCACCGGCGCCAGCCGCAAGCGGCAGCAGCACCCAAGGGGCAGCGGCCAGCAGCCCGCCCACCACCATCGTCATCGAGCCGGCCGACCCGCAAGTGGTGTATGTGCCTAGCTATAACCCGACCACCACCTATGGCACCTGGGCCTACCCTGCCTCGCCCCCGGTGTATTACCCGCCGCCGCCCATGTACTACCCCGGTTCCGCGCTGGTGGCCGGCCTGGCCTTCGGTACCGGCGTGGCAATTGTCGCCTCGCTGTGGGGCGATTGCGACTGGGACAACAATGACATCGACATTGACGTCAACCGCTACAACAACCTCAACGTCAACAACCGCATCACCAACAACCAGAACAAATGGCAGCACAATGCCGCCAACCGCGACGGGGTGCCATACCGCGATTCTCGCAGCCGTCAGCAGTACGGCCGCCAGCTGGACGGTGCCACTCAGCGCACCGCGTTCCGCGGCGACGACGTCCAACGGGCCCAGGCCCGAGACAAAGCCCGGGCATCGATGGACCGCGCAGGTATCGAACGGCCAGCTACCAGTAACCGTCAGGCCCGCGAGCAAATGCGCGAGGCCAAGGCAGGCAATCCTGACGGCAACCGCATGCCGTCCCGTGATGATGGCGCGCGGGCGACTGACCGTCGGCAGGAAACCCGCAACGTCCAAGGCCGCCAGCAGAACGGCAACCTGGCCAATCAACGCCGGCAGGGCGACGGCCAGGTGCGGCAGCCGGCGCAGAGCCGTCCTGCCAATACGGCAGGCCGTGCCCGCAACAATGCCTTCGACGGTGTGCGCTCGCCGTCGCGCACCAGCGTGCAGGCCAACCGCGGCCATACCAGCCAGTCGTTCGCTCAGCGGCCCGGTGCGTCTCGTGCCGCCGGGCACCCGATCTCCCGGCCCAGTGCGCCCGCGCGTCGCGGCGCAGGAGGCCGTCGATGAAGCGCCCAACACTGGCTACATTGCTGCTGACGGCAGGTTTGGCCTGGTCGTTCATGGCCGCTGCCCAGCAAGCCTTTCCAACGCCGGAGAAGGCCGTGGAAGCCTTTGTCGCGGCGCTGGGCCAGGAAAAACCTGATGAAGCCCGCCTGGCCCAGTTGCTGGGCGATGACTGGCGCACCTATATACCGCGCGGTGGTGTGCAACGCAGCGATGTGGATACCTTTCTCGAGCAGTATCGCGCACAGCACAGCATCGACATGTCAGGCGAGGGCAAGGCCATCCTGGCGGTGGGCACCGGTCACTGGACCTTGCCCATACCGCTGACCAGAAGCAGCCAGGGCTGGCGCTTCGACCTCAAGGCGGGCAGTGCCGAAATCCGCGCCCGTCGTATCGGGCGCAACGAGCTGGGTGTTCTGCAGTCGCTGCTGGCCTATCACGATGCGCAAATGGACTACGCCACCCAGGACCACAACGGAGATGGTGCGCTGGAGTACGCACAGAAGATTTTCAGCGAGCCGGGCAAGCATGACGGGCTGTATTGGGATGACAATGGCGACGGTGACGTCAGCCCGTTGGGCCCGCTGTTCGGCCAGGATGTGGTCGGTGACGCCTGGTATGGCTACCACTTCCGCATCCTGGACGCACAGGGCCCATCCGCCCCGGGCGGTGCCTACAGCTACCTGATCGGCAACCAGATGAGCCGTGGCTTCGCCATGGTCGCCTGGCCGGCCAAGTACGACGACACTGGGGTGATGAGCTTCATGATCAGCCATGACGGCCAAGTGTTCGAGAAAGACCTCGGGCCGCATGGCGACAGGCTGGCGAAGGAGATGAAACGCTTTGACCCGGACGACAGCTGGAAAGTGGTGGATGTGGTGGCGGGGGATTGAGCCCGCCAAGCCAACGCGACGGTGCCCCTGTGGAAGCGGGCCATTTTCCGTTGTTGTGATCAGTGCGCACGCGTAGCCCGCACCTCGCTCGCCGTGCACCCATACTGCTGGCGAAATGCCCGGGTGAACTGCGCCTGATCGGCAAAGCCCCAGCGAAATGCCAGTTCGCCGATCGCCAGGTGGCAATGCGGGTCAAGCAGTTGCCGGTGCACGGCCTCCAGGCGTTGACGGCGTACCCACTCGCCAAGGGTGTAGGGCGTGATCGCGAACAACTTGTGCAGATAACGCAGCGACAGCCCACAGGCGCTGGCGATGGTTTGTGGCGACAGCTCGGGGTCACCCAGGTTTTGCTGCACGTACTGCTCGACCCGCGTCAGGTGCAGGGTGCTGAGGTTGCTGCCTTCGCTGCCCAGCACGCGCTCATCCTGTTGCAAGGCCAGCAGCAGGGTGGCGGAGGCCTGTTCCAGCAGTAGATGCCGGGCTGCCGGGGGGCTGGTGTCGAAATGGCGGGCACACAGGTCGAGTTGCTCGACGAAGATGCGCCCCAGGCCCTGACGGGCATCGAAGCAATGCCGGGTATAGCGCTTGTGCCCCAACAGGTTGGCTTTGAGCGCACGCTCGGGCAGCTTGAGCACCCACAAGTCGTTCTGCGTGCCGTAGTGGAAGCGGTAGGGTGCATCGCCGCGCTCGACGATGAAACCGCCCGGGCTGCAACTGATCTGGTGGCCGTCCTGTTCGAAGTGCACCTCGCTGCCATGCGGCACAGTCACCAGGTAGAACGCTTCATGGTCCTGGCCGATATGCGCGTTGCTGCGCGAGTAACCCAGCTGGCTGGACCGCAGGCGCGACAGGCTGAGCGGCGTGCTCGGCGTACTCCAGCGCTGCAGGTGGCCATCGAATGGCTGTCCGGCAGCAAATTCAAGGCTCAAGGGGAAATAGGTGTCACTGATGGCTTCGGCCCAGCGTGCCTGGCGTTCAGGCTGTGGCCAGCCGTGGGTCGAGAGTTCTGTGGGCATGGTGGGTCCTTTTTCAAAGAGGGCAGCATTGAAAAAAGGAACTGCAGGCAAGCTACTCAAGCAGCTCTTGTTATTGTAAAAACCGCCCGGCAGCGCAAAACTGCCGGGCGGTTGTCAGGCCCATGATCGGCGCGCGCCGACCGCAAGATCAACCCCCGCGTGTCACTCGGTAGGTGGCCGAAGGCTCCAGGCGAGCCTGCCAGCCGGGTGGCAGGACAATGTTGGTGGTGTCTTCCTCGATCACACAGGGGCCATGCACGGTCTGCCCTGGCAACAGGTGGTTGCCGTTGAACACCGGTGTGGGCTGCCATTCACCGTCGGCACTGAACAGCATCGGGCGGACGGATTGCGCGGTGGCGGCGGGGGGCTCGGCCGGCCCCTGCAGCTCGGGTTGCGGCGGGCGTGGCAGGTGGCCGATCACCGAGCACTCCAGGTTCACCAGCTCCACCGGGCTGTCGGGTTCGCTGTACGAGTACAGGGTCTGGTGGCGGCTGTGGAAGCGGCTGACCAGCGCGGCCAGCCCTGCCTCGTCCAGGCTGTGCTGCTGCAGGTCCACACTGCACTCATGAATCTGCCCCAGGTAGCGCATCTCCAGGGTGTAGTGGCAGCTGCTGGCCTGGTCGCCAAAACCGTCTTCGCGCAGGTTGGCCAGGCCTTGCTCACGCAGTTCGGTGAGGGTCTGGTTGAGTTGCGCCAGGTCGACGTGCCCGGCGTCCAGTCGCATCGACAGGCTGGTGAGCTGGTCGTAGCGCACGTCGGACAGGATCTGGCCGAACGCACACAAGCCCGAGGCCACCTTGGGGATCAGCACGGTGTGCATGCCAATTTCTTCGGCCAGGCGCACCACGTGCATGCCCGCCGCACCGCCTGCACCGATCAAGGCGAAGTCACGCGGGTCGTGACCGCGCTCGATCGATACGCGGCGGATGCCGTTGACCATGTTCAGGTTGACCAGGGTGGTGATGCCGAATGCCGCGCGTTCCACACTGATGCCCAGCGGTTCGGCGATCTTGCTCCGGATGGCGTCCAGCGCGGCCTGGCGGTTCAGGCGGATACTGCCGCCCAGCAGTGCGCCGTCGGGCAGGTAGCCAAGAGCCAGGTTGGCGTCGGTGACCGTGGGTTCGCGGCCACCCTTGCCGTAGCACACCGGCCCAGGCATGGCGCCGGCGCTGCGCGGTCCGACCTGGAGCATGCCAAACTCGTCCAGGTGGGCGATGGAGCCACCGCCGGCACCCAGGGTCTCCACCTGGATCATCGGCACGCCGATGCGCTGGCGCAGGAAGTCCACGTCCTTGCTGAAGTTGGTGCGTCCGGCGTTGGTCAGGGTGATGTCGAACGAGGTGCCGCCCATGTCCACGGTAATGACGTTGTCGATACCGAACGGCCTCGCTACCGCCAACCCGGCTTGTGGTGCCGAGGCCGGACCGGAGTTGATCGCGTTGACGGCGCGCTCACGCATCAGGTGTCCGGGCGCCAACCCGCCGTTGGACTGGAAGTAGCGTACTGGCTGCTGTGCGCCAAGCTCCTGGAACAGGCTGTCGATGCGCGCCACGTAACGTGCCATTACCGGGCTGAGGTAGGCGTTGACCACGGTGGTGGAGGTGCGGGTGTATTCGCGGATCTGCGGGAACACCTCGCAGCCGGTGCAGACGAATACCTCGGGCAGGGCAGCCCTTACCAGTTCGGCGGCCCGCTGTTCGTGGCTGGGGTTGCGTACCGACCACAGGAAGGAAATGGCCACGGCCTGCACGCCTTCGGCACGGAAGTAGTCGATGGCGGCATGGATGGCGGCTTCGTCCAGCGGGCTGTGCTCACGGCCATCGCCAAGGATTCGGCCACCGATCGGGCGGCGCAGGTGGCGTGGGGCAAGCATGTGTGCCGGCGGGTAGTGGGCGTCGTAGCGGTGGCCTTCTTCCTTGTGGCCCAGGCGGATTTCCAGGCTGTCCTCGTGCCCCTCGGTGCACAGCAGGCCCACCTTGGCCCCGGTGCGCTCGATCAGCGCGTTGAGGGCCACGGTGGTGCCGTTGATGCACAGGTCACAGTTGGCGATCAGTTCGGCCGGACTGCGCCCGGTGGCGTCGGCGATCTGTGCCAGGCCGGCGCGAATGGCCAAGGTGCCGTCCTGCGGCGTGGAGGGGGCCTTGAACAGCTGCACGCCGCCGTCGCGATCGGCCAGGATGAAATCGGTGAAAGTGCCGCCGGCGTCTACGCCCAGGCGATATTGGTTACGCATGCGTGTTCTCCGGTTAGCGCGGGGCGCGGGCAAGGCGGGTGGCTGTTTCGTCCAGTTGGCCATCGGCATCGAGGACCACGCCATATTCCAGGGCTGCGCCTTGTGGCGAGACCAGGCCGTTGCGCACGTCCTCCAGTACTGCTGCGACCCGACGGCGCAGTGGGTCGCCGTAGCCACCACCCCCTGGGTTGATGTTGATGATGCGTTCGCCGGGCTGCAGGGTGAGCATGGGGTTCTGCGTGTAGTGGTCTTCGCGGCCATCGGCATGGCGATGGATCAGCCGGCCCAGTTTGGGCTCGAGCAGAGCATTGCGAGCCCCGGCGGCACCAGCGGTGGGCAACTGGCGGCCCTCGCCGAAGCCGACCACGGTCATGGCGTGGTCCAGCGGCTCGATCTCCAGGCGGGTGCCCGAACCCCCGCGTAACTCACCGGCGCCACCACTGTCGGCCATCAGGCTGTAGCGGTGGATCAGCACCGGATACGCGTGTTCGAGCAGCTCGATGTCACCGCTCATCAGCGCCCCGAAGCAGCACAGCGGGCCGCAGGCGTGCCAGCCATCCATCACCTTGTTGGCACCGGCACCGGAAATGATCGAGGCCAGCACCATCGTCACGTACTCGCTATTGCCGTTGCGCGGGTCGCGGCCGGCAATGTTGATGCCGCTGGTATGCCCCCAGGAGGCCGTTACCCGCTGTGGCGAGGCCTGTTCCAGTGCCGTGCGCACGGCATCGGCGAGGGTTTCCATCGGCGTGGTGGTGCAATTGACGTGGGGCGCGGGTTCCTCGGCATTGCACAGCGTACCCCTGGGGCCGACATCGACCGTTACGCAGCGATACAGGCCTTCGTTGTAAGGCGGCGCCACCTGGGCGAACATCATCAGCCCCAGGTACACCCCGGATACCGAGTTGCCCTCATAGGAATTGATGAAGTACGGCACCTGCGGCGGGCTTTCGATGCGCACATGGGCCTGGTCGCCACGGATCTGCACATGGGCGGTGATGGCCAGTTCACCCAGGCCGTGGCCGGCATCTTCGAGCACGGCGGTGCCGCTGTAGTCACCATCCGGCACATCGCGCAACAGCGCCCGCATGTGTCGGTCGGCCATGTTCTTCAGTTCGGCGATGCAGGCACGCACCTGTGCCACGCCGTACTTGTCCAGCAGCTCCAGCAAGTGCCGCTCGCCGACCTTGCAGGCGCCATACTGGGCATTGAGGTCGCCTTCCTGATAGGGGCGGGCGCGCATGTTGGTAAGCATGAAGTTGATCACGTCCTCACGACGCTTGCCCTTTTCCCACAGCTTGACCGGTGGAATGCGCAGGCCTTCGGCATAGATCTCCTTGGCATCGGGGTTGTAGCCCGCCGGCACCGGGCCGCCGATGTCGGTCAGGTGGCCCTTGCAGACGGTCCAGAACACCAGCTCGCCCTGGTAATACACCGGTTTGTACATGCAGCAGTCGAGAATATGGCTGCCCTTGTAGGCGGGGTCGTTGTGGTAGATCACGTCGCCTTCGGCGATGTCGTCGCCGAAGAACTCGGCCACGCATTTCATGGCCGGTATCAGCGAGCCCAGGTGGATGGGAATGTCCTGGCCCTGCAGGATCATTTCCGGCAAGTGGTCGAACAGCGAGTTGGAATAGTCGTGTGCCAGGTTGAACACACTGGAGCGCCCGGTCTTTTCCAGGGTCAGGGTCATTTCGCGTTGCGCTGTCTCCAGCGCACCCCGGACAACCGCAAGGGTGATCGGATCTACTGTCTGCATAGGTCACCAACGTTTGTTCTTGTGCTTTGGGTGCGTGCCGCAGCGGGGCGGCGCGTGGTGACAGGCTAAGGGGCGGGGTGGGGGGAAGGCTTGTCGCTGGGTGTACCGGTTGTTGTGTCTGGGCGCACTTCAAGTTCGGGCAGGCGACACAACTATTGCCCCAACATCTGTCGCACCAGCCATTGCCCGGCCGGCCCCAAGGCACGCCGGCTCGACCAGGCCACATCCATATCCACCCGCCGGGGGTAACCCGCTATCTGCAACTCCACCAGCTCGTTGCCAAACCGTTTAACCAGCGCCCTGGGCAGTTCGGCCCAGCCAAACCCGCGCACGGCGAACTCCAGCAGGGTAAGGTAATCCGGTGCCGACCACGCTTGGCCACGGCCATGGTGCAGGCTGGGGGCATAGGTCTTGATATACAGCTGTCGTGCGTTCTCCAGATGCTGCGCCTTTACCTGCGCCAGGCTTGCCAGCGGATGCTCGCTGGCGACATACACGCCGAACTCTGCCTGCTCCGGCAAGCGCGCCACGGCCACGTCGGCGGGGTAGCCGGGCTGTGTGGCAAGGATGCCGACATGGGCCAGGCCCTGCTGGATCATCTCGATCACATCAGCGTCCTCCGCCGGGCCGCAGCGTAGCTCGGTATGGGGGTAGTGCTGGGCGAAACGAGTCATCACCGCCCCCTGGAACGTTACGCTGTAGCTGTCCGACATCACCACAGATACCAGCGCCTCGACATTTTGCGCCAGTCGCACTGCCAGCGCATCGAGCTGGGCGCTGGCATCGAGAATTGCTTCGACATGGCTCAGCACCTGCCTGCCTGCTTCATTGAGCGTGGGGTGGCGGCCATTGCGGTCAAACAGCGGGCAGCCGATATCGGCCTCGAAATTGGCGATAGCGATGCTGACAGTGGACTGGCTTTTGCGCAGCTTGCGCGCCGCCGCAGAAAACGAACCGAGTGAGGCGGCTTCGGTAAAGGCGACCAGAGCTTCGGGAGAGTAACGCATGGTATTGATAAAACCGATGGTAGCTATGTCGCGAGTATCAGTTCTATCAAAGAAAATGGGAAGCACGACTCCCGCAATGGATGGAATGTGCAATGAAAAACGTGTCTTTCACCGAACGCCTGGTCCACGCCGTTGGCTATGAAGTTTTTGCGGTACTGCTGTGTGCGCCGCTGCTGTCCTGGATCATGGGCAAGTCGTTGGCAACGGCGGGCGCGCTGGCGGTGACCCTGTCGGTGATCGCCATGCTGTGGAACATGGTTTACAACGCACTGGTTGATCGCTGGGTGCAAACCGAACGCATCAACTGGAAGGCCAGTACGCGTTTCGTGCACGGTCTTGGCTTCGAAGCCGGCCTGGTGGTGTGGTGCCTGCCGGTGGCGGCTTGGATGCTGGAGATTTCGCTGATGCAGGCGTTCATGGTGGAGCTGGGCTTCTTCGTGATCATCCTGCCCTACACCGTGGTATACAACTGGGCGTTCGACAAAGCCCGGCACCTGCTGGTGCAGCGGCGCCTGGCATGATTCTGCCACCTGGCGCGGTTCATTGATCGGGAGTGGGCACAGGTCGGTGGTTGTGCGCAGGCCGTCGTGTAGGAGCGGGTTCACCCGCGAAAGGGCCGGCCCTGCTGGCCAATCTCTACACGCCGTTCACCGTCGCCGCCGCTACCGTATTCGCGGGTAAACCCGCTCCTACCACGGTGGTGGACACACCTCGTGGGTTGGACACAGGCCGTCGTAGGAGCGGGTTTACCCGCGAAAGGGCC
>NZ_JBJJLR010000049.1:0-38942 GCF_046230975.1 Pseudomonas sp. KCJK9058 | reverse complement strand
CACCCAACCCGTGCTCTGGCCGGACAGGTAGCGCTCACGGCGGTGGTAGTCCTCCAGCCCTTGGTAGCGCATCTCCTTGTAGAGGCCCGCGCCGACGTGCTCATGAATGACCAGCTTTTCGCCCAGAGGGCCTTTCATGAACACGTAGACATAGCCTGGGCGCACAGCGCGGAGGGTGTAGGCCGAGTGCTGCAGCGTGGGGAAGCCTTGTTCCAGGTTGAAGCCTGCATCGGCATAGCGGCAGGCGGGGGCGTCGCCGGTGCGGGGTACGATGGCGTAGCGCACTGGCAGGATGGGCACGCGTGCGCTGCAGGCAGGGCCGGAGGTGGCGCTGCTGACGGAGGCATTGGTCATGCGAGCTCCTTGCTCAGAGAGACAGTCTTTTCGAACCAGAGACGCACTGCGGCAACTTTCAGTACTGACAAGACTGAAATGCCGTTATTCATACTGTGCTGGATTTCAGGCCCGACTCTATGCTGTAAGAAGTTTCCTACTTACTTGCTAAGATGCGCGGGCGATCAAGTATCTGGAATTCAAGTGAAAGACAATGCCTCGATCGCTGCTTTTGGGTCGAGGCTGAAAGTGTAAGATTTTATTTGAATGTATATGTATTGTGTTTGCGCAATATCGTGTGAAAAGTTGCAGTGTTTTTGTAGGAGGTTTCGTACTTTGAGATTGTTATATGTTCAGTTTTTGCACTTGGCCATCACTACCTGGCAAGTCCTGGGCGTGCCTCCCGAGCGGCTGGCATAACGCACGCAGTTATTCAGGGATTTCTGTCGCGCAATGCTCAATGTATTGCCCCAGGCCAGGCCGCCTTCCCCGGTAGTGGGGACGGCCTTGGCAAAGCAGTTGGAGCCCACTGCAGGCGTGGCGTAGCGTGCCTTGCTGGCGTTGCTGGAGCAGCCGGCGAGAGCCAGGCTGAGGCCGAGCAGGGTGGCCAGGGCCCAGTACGCGTTTGGTCTGCTCATGTATTCCCCTTCTGCGCTTGGCAGCAAATGCCTTGCAGGATATTTCATTACAGCGAAGCGGTGAACTATCGGGGCGTCAAGGGGCTCCTTTGCTAAGCGCACCCCGCGCTTACCTGATGGCGCAAGACCATCAGCCCTGGGTCACTGAATGAAAAGGAGGCACCGTGACCGCACCTGATCAAACCCTTTACCGCTGTACGCCCAGCCCGCTGCATGCCCTGCTGCTGGCGGGCAGTGTACCGTTGTTCCTTGGCGCGCTGCTGAGCGATATCGCCTACTACAACAGCTACCAGATTCAGTGGAGCAACTTCGCCGCCTGGCTGATCGCCGGTGCCCTGGTGTTCTGTGGGCTGGCACTATTGTTCGCGCTGGCCAACCTGATCCGCGCCGAGCGCAAGGGCGGGCGCGCTACGCTGTACTTCGTGCTGCTGCTGGTGACTTGGGGGCTTGGGCTGATCAATGCCTTTGAGCATGCCAAGGACGCCTGGGCGGTGATGCCTTCTGGGTTGGTGTTGTCGGTCATCGTGACAGTGCTCGCGGTGGTGGCCGCCTGGACCGGTTTGAGCAACCTGCGTTCAGGAGGTGTGGCATGAAGCCTTTGCATGCATTTAGCCTGTTGGGCGTGGCGCTATTGCTGAGTGCCTGTGGTGGCGACGGCGAGCCGACCCAGGCCCATGGCCCGGACCCGAAGCTGCCGGAGCCTCAGCGCGGCTTGCTGCCGAGCATGAAGATTGCGCAACCGGCTGCCTGGGGCGAACTGAAACCGACCGTGCCGGAGGGCTTCAGTGTCACCGCCATCGCCACCAACTTGAAAATCCCGCGCCAGAGCCTGGTGCTGCCCAATGGCGACATTCTGGTGGCTGAGGGCCGGGGAGGCAGCGCGGCCAAGCTCAAGCCCAAGGATGTGATCGCCAGCCAGATCAAGGCCAAGGGCAATACCCAGGTCAAGGGTGGCAACCGCCTGACCTTGCTGCGCGATGCTGATGGCGATGGCAACTACGAGGTACAGGCCGTGTTTGCGGATAACCTCAACGCACCGTACGGCCTGGCCTATGCCAACGGCAAGCTGTATGTAGCCAACCAGGATGCGCTGGTGCGCTTTGACTACAAGGAAGGCCAGACCCAGGCCGACGGCCCGCCAACCAAGGTCACCGACCTGCCGGCCGAAATCAACCACCATTGGACCAAGGCGCTGACCATCAGCCCGGATGGCCGCTTCTTGTATGTGGGTATCGGCTCGAACAGCAATATCACCGAGCGCGGCCTGGAGGTGGAGATCGATCGGGCCATGGTCTGGCAGGTCGATGCCGAGACCGGCGCACACCGGCCCTATGCCACCGGCTTGCGTAACCCGACGGCATTGACCATCCAGCCGCAGACCGGGCAGTTGTGGACGGTGGTCAACGAGCGGGATGAGCTGGGCCCCGACCTGGTGCCGGACTACCTCACTTCGGTACGTGAAGGGGGCTTCTATGGTTGGCCTTACAGCTACTGGGGCCAGCATGTGGATGAGCGGGTGCGGCCGCAGAACCCGGACAAGGTGGCGGCGGCGATCAAGCCGGACTACAGCCTGGGTTCGCATGTGGCCGCACTGGGTGTGGACTTCTCGACCTCGGCAATGGGCGAGCGCTTTGCCGACGGTGTGTTCGTGGGCGAGCACGGCAGCTGGAACCGGCCCAACCCGGTAGGTTACAAGGTGATTTTCGTGCCGTTCAGCAATGGCAAGCCTGCTGGGGAGCCGATCGACTTCGCCACGGGCTTTCGCGGTGAGGATGGCAAGACCCGGGGGCGACCGGTTGGGGTGACGGTGGACCCGCGGGGAGCGTTGATCATTGCCGATGACCTGGCGAATACGGTGTGGCGGGTGACGCGTAATCGCTGAATGCTATCTGAACACATCGTCAAAGCTTGCTGGCGATGGGCCGCAGAGCGGCCCAATTGCTGACTGACAGGCATTGCGCGTGGGTCAGAAGCGGTAGTTGAAGCTGGCTTCCAGTGTGCGCGGTGCCCCTGGGGTGATCAGGTCGACCGAGCCATGTGCCGAGGCATAGTAGTCACGGTCGAACACGTTCTTCAGGCGCAGCGCGGCATCCCACTGCGGCACGCTGTACAGCAGCGCGGCGTCGAAGGTGGTATAGCCTGGCATCACCACCACATTGTCGAGCGCTGTGTAGCGTTCGTCGACGTAGTTGGCTCCGGCGGCCACACGCCACTCTGGTGTCAGGGTACGTACCAACCAGACGTTGGCGCTGTTGCGCGGCGTCAGGGTAGGGGTCTGGCCTTCGTTCGCCACGCCATTGGTCTTGCTGTTGGACTTGGTGATTTCGGCGTCCAGGTAAGCGTAACCGGCATAGATCTGCCACTTGTCGGTGAGATGCCCGCTGACGGTGGCTTCAAAGCCATCGGTACGCTGTTCGCCAGCCAATACGGTCAGGTCGGGGTTGGCCGGGTCGGCAGTCTTCATGTTGGTGCGCTCAAGGCGGAACACTGCGGCGGTCAGTGACAGGCGGCTGTCGAGCAGGTCCCATTTGGCGCCGATTTCATAGTTGGTGGTTTCTTCCGGCTCCAGGTGCTGGTTGCTCGGGCTCACCGCGAACACTTCGCCCGAAGGCTGATAGCTGCGGCTGACCGACACGTAGTAGGACTGGATGGCGTCTGGCTGGTAGACCAGACCCGCACGCGGGCTCCAGGTCTTGTCGGTACGATCCAGGTCGATGTTTTGCACGCGGTCGTCGTCGTACTCCTGGCCAAAGATGTCATAACGCACACCGACCAATGCCTTCCAGTGCGCGTTCAGCTCGATCATGTCCTGCACGTACAGACCGGTGGTCTGCTGGAAGTTGGTGCCCTTGGACGACAGGTTGGCGGCATGTTCCGGTACCGGCACCAAGGCATCACGGTACACCGGTACCTGGGCCACGTTGGTCTGGCTCAGCACGCGCTGGTACTTGTCCTGAAAGCCTGCTTCCACGCCGTACAACAGGTTGTGCTGCATGCCGGCCAGTTGCGCTTGTTGCTTGAGCTCCGTCTGGTTGAACACACCGTACTCATCGCGGGCGACGTTGCCGCGGTTGAGCTTGATCAGCAGTTCACCGTCGGGCGCGGTGACGAAGCGCGTCGGGCTGCTGTCGGCCAAGGTGTTGTTGCGGTCCAGGTCGTAGCGGTAGTAACGGCTGGTGTTGGTCAGGGTGAAGTTGTCGTTGATGCGGTAGTCCAGGCTGGCTGTAAGCGAGAACACCTCGCTGCGGGCGTAATCCTGGTCCGCATCGCCAGAGCCAAAGCGCTTGTCGCGGTCCACGTCCACCGGGCGGTTGCCCAGGGCCGGGATGCCGAAGTCGATCAGGCGCTTGTCGTACAGGTAGGTGGCGCCCAGGTTCAGTTCCAGGTCGTCCGAGAGACGGAAGTAGGCCGACGGTGCGATGGCCTTGCGGTCGATGTAGCCATCATCGCGGAAGGTGTCGCTGTCTTCGAAGGCACCGGTCACGCGGTAGGCCTGGTTGCTTTGCGGGTCGGCCCAGCCGGTGTCGAACTGGGTTCGGCGTTTGCCTTCGCTGTCGACGTTCATGCCGACTTCGCGCTTGGGCGTGAAGCTTGGTTTTTTGCTGATGCTGTTGATCAGCCCGCCCGAGGAGCCACGGCCATACAGCACCGCGGCCGGGCCCTTGATCACCTCGACACGCTCGATGTTGGACAGGTCGCGAAAGTACAGGGCGTCGTCACGCACGCCGTCTATGTACATGTCGCCAATGGCGCTGAAGCCACGGATGGTCACCTGATCGCGTTGGCCGTCGCCGTTGGACAGGCCGATGCCGGGCACGTTCTTCAGCACGTCTTCCATGGACTGTGCGCCTTGGTCCTTGATCACGCTTTCGGGAACGACGTTGACGGTTTGCGGGATATCGCGCAGCGGCGCGTCGATCTTCATGGCGCTGCGGCTTTCACTGGCCTTGTAGCTTTGCTGCTCATAGACGCTGGTGACGGCGGTGGCGGGCAGGGCGAGGCTACTTTGCGTATCGGTTTGGGCGGCAGCGTGGACAGCAGGCACAACGAGCAGGCCCAGCATGGAAATGGATGCTGGGGCAACAGACCTTTTTGCCATTACAGGCGACTCTTTGTTGTTATCGGGGTCACGAATAGTAATGATTTGCAAATGTAAAGCAAGTGTAAAGAATTCGTATTAGCTATAACAGTGATCTCTGCGACGAAATGTGTCGCCAACCGGGAGGGCCGGCAAGGCGGCAGGTAATGGCTATGCTTGTTAGCGCGTGAGCCTTTCACGCGCCTATTCGGACTTGATCACAGGGAAGCACGCCTATGAACCCCATTCGTACTCTCGCTCGTGCTGTAGCCCTTGCCACGCTGGCCTCTGCTGCCAGCTTCACGGTACAGGCTGCCGGTATCCCCATCGGGAGCGAGGCGCTGGAAAGCCATGTCACCACACAGGTAACGGCTATCGACCTGGCCACCCGACAAGTCACGGTGAAAGGCCCTGACGAGAAGAAGGATGTGACGTTTCAGCTGACCGAAAAGGCCAAAGCGCTGCCCAACCTGAAAGTCGGTGACCAAGTCGACATCTACGTGACACGCGCCGTGGCCTATGTGCTCAATCCGGAAGTGGGTGGGGCGCCGAAAGCGACTGAAGAGTCCGGTACCATTCGTGCAACCGAGCAAAACCCCAACCCGGGCGGCGAGGCGTTCCGCCAGGTCAAGGTTACCTCTCAGATCAAGAAGATCGACCTCAAGACGCATGAGGTGAGCTTGTTGCCACCGGAGGGCAAGCTGCAGGTGGTCAAGGTCGAGAACCCAGACCTGCAGAAACGCATGAAGAACCTCAAGGTTGGCCAGACGGTTGACGCGATCTACACCGAAGTGCTGCGCGTCGAAACCTCGCGCTGACCTCGGCCGTTGCTGACCTCGGTTGCCCCCGGGGTCGCATGCGGGGCGCGGGTGCGTGCGGTCAACAAGCGAATCAGCGGCGATGCGATGAAGGTACTGATGATGGCCATGATTACCAGCAGCGTGAAGTACTCCTTGGGCAGCACGCCCAGGTCATAGCCAACGTTCAGTACCACCAACTCCATCAGCGCCCTGGTGTTCATGCATACACCGATCAATGCCGAATCGCGGCGATTTTCGCCCAGAAGGCGGCTAGCCCCATAAGCACCGAAGAATTTGCTGGCGAAGGCCACCAGGCAGATCAACAGGCAGTTCCACAGAGCGGTGTTGCCCTCAAGGGCGCCAATATCGGTGCGCAGGCCCGTATAGGCAAAGAAGATCGGCAGGAAGAACGCATTGACCACGCCGCTGACCTTGGCATTCCACTGTTCGACGAAGGTGCGCTGGGTATGCAGCGCTACGCCAAGTATGAAACCGCCGATGATCGAAAATACCCCGATCAGGTTGGTCACTGTCGCACTGGTCAACAGAATGATCAGCATCAGCGATATCCCTTGGGTCGACAACGGCCGGCGCTGCAGGTCGCCGATTATCCAGCGCAGGACCAGTGGCCGTATCAGGGCGATCACGACGACGAAGAACAACGCTAGCGCCAGCAACCTCGCCAGAGAGGTCCAGGGGTTGAACTGCGAGGCGATCAACGAAGTGACGCCGCCCAGGATCAGCCAGCCGCATACATCGTCGATTGCTGCCGCGCCAATGGTGAGCGTGGCGACCCGAGAGCGGGATAGGCCAAGCTCCATGAATATCCGTCCCAGGATGGGCAGTGCGGTGATCGACAGTGCCGTGGCAAAGAACAACTGGAACGCTAGCAGTGAGGGTTTGTCCCCGCTGATCTGCTGCCAGAAGTACTCGGCAGTGAGCATGCCGCTGGCAAATGGCACCAGCAGCCCTCCCATGCTGATGACGATGACCGAACGCTTGCGGCCCTTGAGGTGTGTGCCGAACTCGAACTCAAGGCCGACCTGGAACATCAGCAGGATCAGGCCGATCTGCGCGGTGACCACGAAAGCGGTGGCCGTTTGCGGTACGAACAGCGCGGCCAGTTGCTCGGGGAAGAAATACCCCAGCAGGCTCGGACCGAGCACCAGCCCGGCAAGGATTTCGCCGGCGACCGGCGTCTGGCCCAGGCTGCGGGTGCTGAACCAGGCGATCAGCCGCGAGACGCTGAAGATCACGATGAGTTGCAGCAGAAACATCAGGGTCAGGTGCTCCGCCTGGGAACCTACGGCTGACTGGGCCTGGGGTGCCGGCGTGAGTTGCACGGTACTGGCATGAATGGCGTTGGACATGATGAAGTCCCGAAAATAAAGAGTCAGATAGGCGGTGCGAGCCAGCCACCGAATGCATGTTCCAGGGCCAGGGCTGCGTTCAGCAGCCGGTGCTCTTGCCCTGGGCCGGCGACCAGTTGCACGGAAACCGGGCAACCTTGGTCAAGGCGTCCCATGGGGACCGTCAGCGCTGGCAGCCCGAGTACGTTGAACAATGCGGTGTAGCCGATATCGCCCGGATAGCGCAGGGCATGGCCATGTTTGGGGGAGATGCCGGGGAGCACCGGTAGTGCCAGCAAGCTGTTGCCCGCCAGGCGTTCGGCCAATGCCTGTTGCAGGGCATCTCGTTTCGACAGCTGACGCGTAAGCCCGGGGCTGCCCAGGAATTCGCCCAGGCTGTCGAGTACGGTAGCCAGCCAGGGCCCGGTGGCATGCAAGGGTTTACCGGCCAGGGCCAGGCAGGCCTGGGTCAGGTGCGCCACAGGTTGGCCATCGCCGAGGATATCGGCCAGGCGAGCGCCGGCTTCCTTCTTCAGCACGGCCAGCCAGATGGCGAATGCGTCGTCCAGTGCCTGAGGGTACCAGCGTTCGACCTGGGTGCCTTGTAATTGAAAGTGGTGCGCCAGGTCCTCCAGTGCCTGGGTCACTGCCGGGGATACCCGGCTGCCCCAGCTCAGGCGGTCTGGCTGGCACAGGTATAGGTGCTGCAATGCACCGGGCGCCTGGCAATGCTGGTAGTGGTCGACAATGTTGCGATCGCGCTGGTCGGGGCCAGCGATGATTTCCAGCAGAACGGGCAGGTCTTCGGCATGTCGGCATAACGGGCCCACGGTGAAATGCCGGGCGATACCCAGTGCATGCGGCTGCCCCAGACCGCGCTCGTCAAGGGGCAGATGCCCGGTCAATGGCACCAGCCCCCGTGATGGCTTGAGGCCGAAGATGCCATTGCAGGCCGCCGGGATACGCACCGAGCCGCCACCATCGGTGCCCAGCGCGAAAGGTACGCAAGCACTGGACACCAGCACGGCATCACCACCACTGCTGCCACCGGCGCTGCGCCCCTGCCGGTAAGGGCTGCCGGTGCAACCATAGACCGGGTTATCAGTTTCAGGCCAGAGCGCCATCTCGGCCTGGTTGCCCAGTGCCACCGGAATGGCGCCAGCCTCGATCAGGCGCTGCGCGGCAGTGGCGGTAAAACGCGCAACCTGTTGCTGGCGAAGGCGCGAGCCGCAGGTTTTCGGTGCACCGGCCAGCCCCAGGCCTTCCTTGAAACTGAAGGGCACGCCATGCAGGCGGCCCAGCGTAACCCCTTGGTCACGTTGGCGCTCGGCAACCTCGGCGGCCCGCCGTGCCTGGTCGTACAACGCCACTGCCACGGCGTTGCAGCGTTGTTGTATGGCCTGGCAGCGGCCGATGCTGTCCTCGACCAGGGCGACCGGTGACAGCGTGCCATCGCGCACCCCCGCAGCCAGGCGCACACCGCTCTGGGCGAGCAGTTCGTGGTCGGCAGTCATCTTGGGCAAGGCCATCAGTGTTTGGCCAGGTCGAGGAAACCACCGTCGCTGCCGAATGGCGATTTGAGCAGTTCGGGGGCTTCGCCGTACTTGTAGAACAACGAGGGCATCAGCCTTAGGCTGGTTGCCCGGCCGAGGTCCTGCAGGGTGCCCAGGCTGTGCCGCGCCAGCAACTTCAGGTGGCGTGGTGCCAAGCTCCAGCGCACCATGCGCATCAGGCGCAGGCGCAGCATTGCCGAGCGCAGGAAGTAGCTGGCGGCGTAACGCGGGCGAGCCTGGTTGTCGGCCTTGTACAGGGCGAAGTTGATGGTGCGCGAGTACAGGTTGGGGATCATCTGTGGGCTAATGCCCGGGTTGGAGCGGCGCACTTCGCGCAGCAGGCAGGCGAATGGCAGCGGCGATGGCTGTAAGTCACGTGTGTAGCGTGGCAGCAGGTCGGCGAACTGCTGCGCCTGGTGGCCGTCGAGGAAGTCGCCACTGACGTACATCGGCAGCACCACATGGAAGTACGCCATGTTGGCGAACAACAGCGTCCAGCCCATCAGGAACGGGTCGTCCATCACCTCGTACCATTTGCTCCAGGTGTCCTGCAGTGCGAGCTGCGCCTGGATGTGCGACTCCAGGCAACTGACGTAGCCCGGGGTGAGGGTGCCCTGGATATCCTTTTCGATCATCGCAGCCACCTGCGGGATCTGCTGGGCCACGTAGGCCAGCCCTGCGCTGTTGGCCGGGTCGAAGGTGAATGCCGCGTCACCGATCAGGAACCAGCCATCGGTGGAGTAGTACTGGTTGGCTTCGTACATGTAGTTGTACATGGCGTGCTGGTCGACCACTTCGCCCGAGGCCATCAACTCGGTGATCACCGGATGATCGGCCATGACCCGCTCCTTGAACGCCTCCAAAGTGCCGATCCGCTCGTTGACCATGTCGGGCCGGTAGGTGATGCCGATGCTGATCATGTCGGCACCGTCGTCACTGCGCATGGGGATGAGCCAGATCCAGTAGCCTTTGCCGTAGAAATGGTGGGTGACGTAGTAGGGGTCGTAGCAGTGATGCTTGTCCTTGTGGGTGTTGATGTTGTGCAGAATGCTGCGGTCGAACTGGCGCAGGCGGAACCAGAAGGTACTGCGCTGGTAGGTTGGCTCCTTGTGCAGCTTGAGCTTCTTTGCCATGAAGCGATTGCGGCCTGTGGCATCCACCACCCAGTCGGCATCCAGCTGCCAGCTCTGCGCCTCGTTGCGCAGGGTCAGGCGATGGCGGGTGTGCTCACCTTCATGCAGGTCCACCGCAGCCACGTCAGCCTCTATCAGTTGCACCTGCTGCCCGGCGACGATGGCACGCAGGTCTTTGTCGAAACTGAACCGGTTAAGGTTGTAGGCTGGCATGCGGATAACCCCGGGGGCCTCGTGGACCACGTAGTTGCGGCATTCCGGGTTGTTGCGTAGCTTCAGGTAATAGGTCAGGCCGTACTTGTGGTAGTGCTTCTCTTCGAGCAGGCTGCCCAGGCCTATGCCTTTGAAAAAGTGCGTAGTGAGTTCGACCGTCGACTCGCCGACGATCGGCCGCTTGCGGTCCGGACGGCCGATTAGCGTCACTTCCACGCCCGGCAGGCGTTTGCGCAGGTACAGGGCAGCCAGGTGGCCGGCCACGCCGGCACCCATGATAGCAATACGTTTCATGTCATCTGTCCGTGATGAGGTGAGGCACCGGGCAGGCCGGTGCCGGGGAGTGAGTCCTAGTGGCTGGCGGCTTCGATCAAGGCCTGCGGTTCGGCACGTTCGGAGTAGTCGACATTGACGAATGCATGGCGAATGCGGCCATCCTGGCCGATGATGAAAGCGCTGGCCATCGGCAGGCTGAGATCGTCGCAGTCGTTCAGTGCCTTGAGGTCGGCGCCGAGTGCCCGATACACCGCTTCCAGCTCTGGCTCCAGCTCGAAGACGATGCCGTACTGGCGCGCCAGCTGGTTGCCCGGGTCGCTCAGCAGTTGGTAGAGCACGCCCAGGGATTCGCGGGTTTTCAGGGTGGCAGCGCGGCTCTGGGCAGAGACGGCGACCAGCGTGGCACCGCTGGCGGCCAGATCGCTTGCCATCTGCTGGTATTCGCTGAGCGTTACATTGCAGAACGGGCACCACAGGCCGCGGTAAAACACCAGTACCAATGGACCGCGTGCCAGCAGGGCCCGCAGGTCCACGGCCTTGCCATCGGCATCCTCCAGCACGGCCAGCGGGGCGTTGTCGCCGGCTTTGAGCACGTGCTCCTCAGGGTGTCTTGCGATAAGGGCTTGCAACGAGGCGCCAAATTTTTCCAGCACCTCGGTGGGCAGTTGGGCCATCTGCTGTTTGACAGCGTTGAGTTTTTCCTTGAGTGACATGCTTGTTTCCTTGTGGTGGTTCACTGGGGCAGGCTTCGGGTAGCCCGGGTCTGGATGCGCTGCGAGGCCTTGCAGGCCGGGGGATGGCGCTGAAACAGCTGAAGTACCCAGTCGGGGCGGGTCTTGCTGGCATCGTTGAGCCAATTGGCGACCGAGTCCTGGGCGTATTTCTCGGCTTCGGCCAGTAGCGGTACCAGTAACGGCTCGGCCACTTCTGGTTGTTGCTTGAGCGCGGCAATGTGCTCGCACCAAACGCCGCGCGGGCGCAGGATCTCGATGCAGAACCGACGGACCAGTGGGTCTGCATCGCCCGTATGGCGGCCGAGTAGCGCCAGGGCCGCTTCAAGGTGCTGGGCCAGGCGCGGTCGCAGGGCGATCCAGGCCCATTCACGCACACCGAAGTGCTCATCGCGGGCAAAGCGAAACTGCGCCAGCAGGGCATCTTCCGCTGGCAGCGAGCGTGACAGGAACGCCTGGGCAAACGCCGCCCAGCTGCGCACGGTATCGGATGGGTGCGTGCAGCATTGCTCGAACACCTGCTGGCGCAAAGACTCGGGGGCCTGCTCCAGCCACTTGCCCAACGCCAGGCCAATGGCCGCCACTTTTTTTGACAGGCCCAGTGCCTGGGCCTGGTCCGCACTGGCAGCGAGGTGCTCTACCAACGTTGAGGGCAGTTGGCCTGTCAAGGCGTTGACCAGGGCAGCTTGATCCACCGCCAGGCATTCGGCCAGGTTGCGGGTTGGCAGTTGGCCAAGGTCGATCAGGGATTTTCGGTCGCTCATTGCAGAGGTTCCATGGCGGAGGAATGGCATCCGGTGGCCGGGGCTGGTGGGCAGTAACGCCCTGGTGCGAGCAGGTGCTGCGGGTCCAGGGCGTGCTTGAGGCGCTGCCCAAGCTGCCAGGCAGGCGCCTGCGTATCGGTCAGCAGGTGCATGAAGGCCAGAGGCAGGCGATAGGGCAGTACACCTTGCTGTTTGCCGCTGTTGAACAAGTCCCGGTAACAGTCCTCTGCGCGGGCCGTGGCCTTTTCATCGTTGCGATCGAAGAGCAGTGGCAAGGTGCAGTCGATTGCCCGGCCAGACAACGTGGTGAGGGTGACCGGGCAGGGGAGGCGATGGGTCTGGCACACATGCTCCATGTGCCTGACGAATGTTGCCACCTGCTGGCTACGCAAAGGCAGGATCGGTGCGTACCAGATCAGGCCGCAGTTGTCCCGTGCCGGGTCGTGCAGGGCGCCTGCCTGCGGCCGTGCTCCGGCGACATAGGCCAGCGGCAGCGCCACCTGATTGGGTCGGCCTTCCATCAGTTCCATACCCAAGTGCAGTTTGTCCAGCATGACCCGCCAGCGCCTGGACCAGGCACCTGGCAGCAGACGCAGGGCTTGGCTTGCCCATGCCAGCTGGCGCTGGCTGCGGAACAGATAGCGGCTGCTGAAACGACGCAGTTCGGTACGGATAATGCCCTTCAGCGAGGCCAGTTGCGCCTGTTCGCAGTAAATCGAGCCCACCCCCATCCAGGCAGGCAGGGCCAGCGACCTCGCAGCGGTGTCGCGCTCAGTCTGGTTTAGCTGGGTCAGGGGGCGCGCGTCATAGGCCATGCTCAGCAGGCGTGTGCTGTTCATCAGGTTGATGCCGCCCACCTGGCTGCCGCAACGGTCAAGAATGCGTTTCACCCCGTCCAGTGCTGCAGGTAACTGTGCCGCGGAGTCGACCCAGAAATAGAACGGTTGCACGACTTGCGGGCGTCGGACCAAGGCAATCGACATTTGCGTCACCACGCCTAGGCCGCTCTGGCCGAACAGGCCATCAAGGTAAGGCCCGACTCCCCACTTGAAACACGGGGTGGTGCCAGGCGCCCACATGGGCGAGCGGTAGCGCTGACCATCGGGCAGGATGGCCTCAAGGCCCATCACGGCCTGCCAGTGGTCTGTTACCGGCGTGATGCCGAACCCTCGCTCCAGCGCATTGGCCAGCACACTGCACGTGGGCCCGGCGCCGGTGACCGGGGTGAGGAAGGGCAGGTCGCGGCTGGCCAGGTAGTCGGCCAGTGCCGCCTGGGTCACGCCAGGCTCGAGGGTGACCACAGCCAGCGCTTCGTCAAAGGCGAGAATCTTGTCCATGCGCGACAGGTCGAGTTGGACGCAGTGGCTATTCGTAGTCGCCATGCCACCGTAGCCCCAGTTGTTGCCGGTGCTGGCAGGTTGCAGCGCAACGTTGTGCTGGCGGGCAATGGCCAGGCAGGCCGCCACCTCTTCGCTGTTGGCGGGCCTGAGACGGGCGCAGGCATGGGCGGGCGAGCGCATTGTGTCCTGGCGCAACCTGGCGAGCGTCGCGGCATCCGTCTGCACGTGGACGTCGCCCAGCAATGTGCGCCACGCCGCCAGGGCGGCTTGCAGGCGCTGCGGCTCAGAACGCACTCGCCATCCCCCCCATGCCGAGGAACAGGCGCAACTGATCGACATCAGCCTGGCGGCTACGCGGCAAGCAGCGGTAGCGGCGGCGGAACTCGTCCTTCATTGCCGCCACGCAGCGCCGCTTGGGAGTGCGGACAACCATCATCAATGGGCTGACGGCGGTGCTGTAGACCTTGGCACATGGGCCCAGATAGCTGGCGGCAAGGGTCTGGAACTCCTCCCGTGAGAACGCCGCCAGCAGCGAGTTGCGGTAGTCGAGCAGGGTAGCCTGGTCGGCACCGTCGCTGGCGCGGCTGACGAAGTAGTCCACCGATTCCACCGACTTGAGCCTGCCGAAATCATTCAGGTAGATGGCCCGATCATTGCGCAGCACGCGCGCGATGTTGCGGAACGTCGCTTCCAGCTGAGAGAGGTCTGCCAGGTGATGCAGGGCCATGGACGAAATCACTACATCGACGCTACGGTCGGCGATACCGGCCAGGCGCGTCATGTCTTCTTCGCGCAGTTCGACGTTGTCGATGCCCTGCTGGCGGATTGATTCACGGCCCACCTCGAGCATGCTGGCGGACAGGTCGGCACCGATGAACTCGGCCCGCGGGTTCAGCCGGGCCAACTGCAGCAATAGGCTGGCAGGGCCACAACCGATATCCAGTACGACATCACCGGGTTTGATCAGGGCGCACATCTGTGCGCAGTGGTACAAGTAGGTGCCGGACAGCGCCTGGCCCTGGCCGGCACTGTCGGCGTAGGCACTGACGCAAGTTTCGTCGACCATCACCAGGTCGGGCTCAGGTGTCCGTACAAACGGTTGCCTGAGGGTGATTTCCCTGTAGATCGCGCGCAGCAATCCTGTGTCCATGAACTTGTCCTCCATGAAAGTCGTGTGGGTTTGGAACGCGGGGCGGGCTGCTCAGTCCAGTTGCAGAGCCCGTCGCACCCGCGGCGAAAGGTGGTGCGGCGAGGTGCCACAACGTGCCATGTGGGTGAGGACGTCGTCGGCACTCCAGCGAGCCTGTGCGGCGGGCAGCTGGATATGTGGGTAATGGCGCGAGCAAAAAAAGTCGAACAGGTCGGTACACGTCTGGTCGACCGTAAATTTCAGGCCTGGCGCACTGTAGGCCTTGGCGAACACATCCCGCGCCCGGGCTAGATTCACGGCCAGCGGCAGCGACAGGGCATTGTTGAGTTTGGTATAGGCCTGTACCGGGCCGATGGGCGAGAAGAACAGTACATTGCGGTAGAAGCTGGCGGCGCGCGGGTGCACGGCGATCACCAAGGTGCTCACCTTACGGTGGTCAATGGCCCATCGAAACATGGCGTTGTACAGCATCAGTGGCACGCCCTTGCCCTTGTAGCGGCTACATACCGCCAAGGTCCCGACTTCGGCCACGCGCACACCGCCCAGGCGCTGTAGCACAGCCTCGTTGATGTGCACATCCTCCAGTGGAAGGCCCAGTGCCGAGTCTTCGATCAGCGACACGGTGCCAACCACTCGCCCGTCTTTCAGTGCCACGAAGGTGGTAGTGCCCGGTAGCAGGTGAAACGGCGAAAACCGCATGCCCGCACGGCACACGGTGGCGATGCCGCGGCGTGCATAGCTCTCGTTGACCAGACGCAGGGCCTGCTCGAGTTCGAACAGGTTCTGCACCGGGCGAAAGCTGAAACCCTCGATGGCCAGTGGCTGTCTGGCAAGGCGGCGGATGAACAGGCGCCGGTAAAGGGCCGCTGGCAGGCAGGCCTCGAGCCAAGGTTGGCGACGACTTAACTGGTCGTGTTCGCTATGTACCCGGGGCTTCCTGCCAAGCCGGGCCAATACGCTCTGATTCTGCAACATCATCCACCTCCATGTGGTCTTGCGGGTGTGCCTTGGGTTCAGTGCTTGTCCGGTGGCAGTGCCAGGGCAGGACTGGCCGAGAGTGCCTGTAGCGTGGCGGACAGGGCATCACGTTGCGCGTTGTCCAGTGACTGCATGATCGTGCCGATCCAGTCGGTGTGTTCGGCGAAAACGGCGTCGAGTACCGCTATGCCTGCCGAGGTAAGGCTGATGCTCAGCTTGCGCCGGTCATGGGCGTCCTTGCGGCGCTTGATAAAGCCATCACCCTGCAGGCCGTCGAGCAGGCCGGTCACGGTGCCTGAGGTGATTGCCAGGCGCGTCGCCAGCTCCAGCGGTGCCAGGCGGCCGCCTGCACCTTGCAAGGTCAGGAGGATTGCGAACCGCCCTTCCGACAGGTTATGGCGGGCCAACCGTGCGGCGCATACCCGGTTGATGGCCGCTGCAGCGGACAGCAGTTCGAAACACAGGCGCACGTTCTGCCTGGCGTCAGCGGGGGCCTCGGCCAGTGCATCGAGCATGATGTGATGCTTGTTCTCAAGAGTATTCATAAGGCGCAGTTTATCTTGGTGCCTTAGTAAGTCAACAGCACAGATGTTTCAGGGTTAAGACAACATGCGCACGCCGGACGGAAGGGATGTTTCACTATGCAGGGTACGAATAGTTCAAGTGCAGGATTTTGATTTCTATCAGTACTGGGTAATGCACCATCATGGTGGCCATCGATACCTTGGATGAGGACTGCCATGTTCAGTAAATCGATGCTCCTGCTGGTGCTTCCTGTGGCAATGGCGTTGCTTGCCGGTGCTGTGTTGCCATTTCAGGCCGCCGGCAATGCTGCGGTAGGCCGGGCCCTTGGGCACTGGCTGTGGGGGGCTTTCACATCGTTGACGGTGAGCATGCTGGTGGTGATCGCTGCGCTGCTGATTATCCGGGTACCGGCACCAGACATGGGCAAGGCCTTGCAAGGGCCCTGGTGGTTATGGATTGGAGGCGTGCTGTGGGCACTGTATGTAGCCGGCGCCGCAGCACTCACCCCGAAACTTGGCGCAGCAGGGTTCCTGGTACTGGTGGTGGCAGGGCAGATCATCACGGCAGTGCTTGCCGACCACTACGGGGTGATGGGGCTGGGTGGCAAGCCGCTTAGCCTGGCCAGGGTGGCTGGCGTGGTGCTGATCCTGTGCGGAGTGTTGCTGGTACAAGGCCCTTGGGCAACGGCGTCACCGGCCCATTCCACGGCAGCTGTGAAGGGGCAAGAAAACTGATCAGCGCCCTGCTTGGCTGCAGGCCCATACGGTTTCGCGCAGCCAGCGGTGCCCGGGGTCACTGTCCTTGCGGTTGTGCCAGGCTTGCTGATAGTCGAACGAGGGGATGGCCAGTGGCGGCGTGAACTGGCGCAGTGTCCTGTGCTGGCGCAACGACCCCACGGCGCGGCTGGCCACCGTCAGGATCAGGTCGGTGCCGGCCAGCACTTCGACCGCAGCACTCCAGTGTGGCAAGGCCAGGGCAATACGGCGTTGCAGGCCCCGGGCGGCCAGTGCGCGCTCGATTTCATCGAAAGCATCCGGGCGCATGGCCATCAATACATGTGGGCGTGCCAGCCAGTCTTCCAGGGCCATGCCGCCGCTGGCAGGCAGCGCCTGGCGATCGGCAACGCTGATGAAGCGATCCGCAAACAGGGGCTGGACGGTGATGTCCTGAGGCAGTTCGGGGAACAGGCCCAGGGCCAGATCCAGTTCGCCATCGAGCAACTGCGCCAACATGGTTTCACGGCTGGCCTGGCTGATGGCCAGGTCCACCCCGGGCGCGACTTGGCGCAGGTGGCGTAGCAGATGCGGCAGGATGATGCGCGAAGCGTAGTCGGATAGCGACAGCCGGAATCGGCGCTGGGCCCGGGCTGGGTCGAACAGCGGGGTGGCCAACAGGCTGTCGAGATTGCTCAGTGCATCCTGTAACGGTTGTGCCAGCGATTGGGCGCGGGCGGTAAGGGCCATGCCGCCACCTTGGCGTACCAGCAAAGGGTCGTCGAAGTGTTTGCGCAACTGCGCCAAGGCGTGGCTGACCGCCGGTTGGCTGCGGTGCAGGCGCAGGGCTGCGCGGGTCACGTGCCGTTCACTGAGCAGGGCATGCAGGGCGAGCAGCAGGTTGAGGTCGATCTTGCGCAGTTCATCCATCAGGTGAATGGCCTTGGTCAATTCTGGCGACTCGGATCAGCTTAACAAATGCTGAGTCTTGCACGCGCTTACAAGCTGCTGGCGATAGAGGCCTTTTCGCAGCACATGGACTCTACCAAATGGCTTTATGTTTGAGCTGTAATTTACTGATAAAAAAGAGTTATCTTCTTGCAGTCGCATGCTGAACACACTGTTCAAAGTAAGTCCGCTTGATCGCTTCAGGCTTGAGCCGCGAGCGGCTGTTGTACGTCTGCTCGGTAATGCCGAAGGCAGTCATGCGCATCCATGGCTTGGGGAATTTGCGTACCTGCAGCTTCTTGCGCGTGGCATACAAGGTCACCCCGGAAAGCTTGGCCTGTTGGGCCTCGGCGGCTATCTGCGCGCCCCAGCTGCAGGTGTGGCGATCGTTCTGGCTCAGTGCCCTGGCTTGGGCGCCGAAAGCGAAGGTGGCCAGCAGGCAGCCGGCCATCGTTGCTAGAAGTACTCGCATGTTGCTGTCCTAAGCATCTGAAAGAGAAAGGAGTTTGCCTTCGCTTTCCGCAGCCGTGGGCCAGCAATTTGCCGTCAGGTCACAGCCATGCGCAGCGGGCTGGCCACGGGCCTGTGCAGGCTTGTCCAGGCCAGGCTGGCAACCCAGAGCACCGAAACACCGTAGTTAAGGCGTTGATAGAGGCCGAACAGCTGGCCACTCTGCGCCGCCTGGCCCATCAACGCGACGGTGATGATGGCCAACACCACGCAAGCCAGGGAAAGCAGCGCCAAGGCGGGGGAGCCGGCAATGCGGTTGCCCAGCCATGCCCATACGGCGCTGGCCAAGGTCAGTGAGAGGAACATCAGCAGACCAAACAGGTTATGCAGTTGCTGCGAGGTAGATGGCTGTGCCGGTGCACAGCCCTGGTCGCAAGGGAACCAGCCGGTGCCCAAACTGCCCATGCCATGCAGCAACACCAGGCCCGCACTCAGCAGCGCCAGCTTCGAGCTGCGCCAGCGCCGCACCAGGCCCCAGGCAAACAGGGCAAACAGCAGGGCCAGAGGGAAATTGTTGACCCGTGGCGACCAGCTGTGGGTTGGCGAACCGGCCGCGCCAAGCTGGCTCATGGCCTGTTGCAGGTGATCATAGCCAGGGTAGGCCTGAGCGGTGAGCCATACCCCCACCAGCAGCCAGAGGGGGATCAGCAGGCCACTGCCGAGCAAAAGGCGGTCGAGGGTTTTCATACTGCAGATTCCTTCCATGGAACAGTGAGCGTGGAGGCTTACAGTACAGGCTTGCGCAGGTCATGGGCCAGGAATTCTGCGCGTTTTTTCAGGGGCCAGGGACTGCAAAGATGGCAATAAATACCGCACGGGGTGTATGTGATCGTACAACCGCTTGCGCTATGATGAGCGCTGTCTTTCAAGGTGAAATACAGGGCAATGACAGAGCAGCAGGTACAGGCAAGGACCCGGCGCAAGCCGCGCAGTCTGGCCCAGGAACTGGTCACGGTGCTGACCGAACGCATTCGCAGCGGCCAGCTCAAGCGCGGCGACAAGCTGCCGACCGAATCGCAGATCATGGCCGAGGAGGGCGTCAGCCGCACGGTGGTGCGTGAGGCGATCTCGCGGTTGCAGGCCGCCGGGCAGGTTGAGACCCGCCACGGCATCGGCACCTTCGTGCTGGATGCGCCGGCTACGGGCGGTTTCCGTATCGACCCGGCCACCGTGGTCACCCTGCGCGAGGTGCTGGCGGTGCTGGAGTTGCGCATTGCCCTGGAGATCGAGTCGGCCGGGCTGGCGGCCCAGCGGCGAAGCGACGAAGCCCTGGCCGGTATGCGGGCGGCGCTGGACGAACTCAACGAGGGGGCGGCCCACGCCACTGATGCGGTGTCGGCGGACTTCCAATTCCACCTGCGCATTGCCCAGGCCAGCGGCAACCACTACTTCGCCGACATCATCAACCACCTGGGTACCAGCATCATCCCGCGCACCCGGCTGAATTCGGCGCGCCTGGCCCATGATGACCAGGCGCATTACATGAGCCGCCTGATGCATGAGCACGAGGCGATCTATGAGGCGATTGCCCGGCGTGACAGCGAAGGGGCGAAGATGGCCATGCGCATGCACCTGAGCAACAGCCGCGAGCGCTTGCGCCAGGCGCATGAGGCGGCGGAAGCGCAAGGGACCTGAAGCCTTTGCTGCCAGTACTGGCCTCTGCGCGGGCAAGATAGCCCTGTAGGAGCGGGCTTGCCCGCGAAGAGGCCGGTACAGTCAAAAAGAAAAGCCCCGCCGTGCGCAGGGCTTTCTTGTTGCTTGCACCGGTCAGATCGCCCCGTCACTCCACTGCCCGTTCACCAACCGCCGCAGCCCCAGCGGGTTGCCGTCGCGCAGTGCCTCAGGCAGCAGTGTCTGCGGGTAGTTCTGGTAGCACACCGGGCGCAGGAAGCGGTCGATGGCCAACGTGCCGACCGAGGTGCCACGCGCATCGGAGGTCGCCGGGTACGGGCCGCCGTGCACCATGGCATCACAGACTTCGACACCGGTCGGGTAGCCATTGACCAGGATTCGCCCGACTTTCTCCTCCAGCAGCGGCACCAGCCAGGCGAAGGCATCGAATTCCTCCGCCTCGCCGATCAGCGTCGCGGTCAGCTGGCCGCGCAGGCCGAGCAGCGCGTCGCGCAGTTGGTCGTGGTCCTGCACCTCTACAGCCACGGTGGTGGGCCCAAATACTTCTTCCTGCAACAGCGGGTCGGACTCGACCAGCAGGCGTGCATCGGCCTTGAACAGCTGAGCGCGCGCCTGGTTGCCTTCCTGCGCCTGGCCGGCCACATGCTCGATACCGGCATGGGCATGCAGGTGTTCAAGGCCGCCAACGTAGCTGCGCAGGCCGCCAGCGTTGAGCATGGTTTGCCCGGCTTGCTGGTCCAGGTACTGGCCAAGGTCGGCGAGCAGCTGGCTGTACTGTGGTGACTGCAGGCCAATCACCAACCCAGGGTTGGTGCAGAACTGCCCGGCGCCCATGCACACGGACCCCGCCAACTCGCGAGCAATGGCCTCGCCACGCTTGGCCAGGGCGCCCGGCAGGATGATGACCGGGTTGATGCTCGACATCTCGGCAAATACCGGGATTGGCTGCGGGCGCTCAGCGGCCATGCGGCAAAGGGCATCGCCGCCTTTGAGCGAGCCGGTGAAGCCAACCGCCTGGATGGCGGGGTGCTTGACCAGCCACTCGCCCACGCCGCCACCAAATACCATGTTGAACACGCCCTTGGGCATGCCGGTCCGCTCAGCGGCGCGCACGATGGCGCAGCCGACCAGGTCGGCCGTGGCCATGTGGCCGCTGTGCGCCTTGAATACCACCGGGCAGCCCGCGGCGAGGGCAGCGGCGGTATCACCACCGGCGGTGGAGAAGGCCAGCGGGAAGTTGCTGGCCCCGAACACGGCGACCGGGCCCACGCCGATGCGCATCTGGCGCAGGTCTACGCGTGGCAGCGGTTGGCGCTCGGGCAATGCCAGGTCGATGCGCGCGCCGAGGAAGTCGCCGCGGCGCAGCACTTGGGCGAACAGGCGCATCTGTCCGCTGGTGCGGCCGCGCTCGCCCTGAATACGGGCGGCGGGCAGTGCAGTTTCGCGGCAGACGATGGCGACGAAGGCGTCATCCAGTTCGTCGAGTTCAGCGGCGATGGCGTCGAGGAACTCGGCCCGACGTGCCGGAGCCAGTTGGCGGAACTCGGCGAAGGCAGCGGCAGCGGCCTTGGCGGCCTGGTCCACTTCGGCTTCGGTGGCCTGGGCAAAGCTGTAGGGCAGCGCTTCGCCAGTGCTGGCGTCCAGGCTCTGCAGGCGCTGAGGGCCAGCGGCACTGCGCTGACCGGCGATGAAGTTATGGCCGAGGATTTCAGGCATGGGGTGCTCCTGTGGGCTTGAGGGTGGCGTGTGTGAATGCGTGGTCAAGGCTGCGGCATCAGGTAATGGGCGCCGGGTTGAACAGGGTGATGTCGTTGTGCAGCCGGTGTTGTTCGGCCCAGGTCTGCTTGCGGCCGCTGGCCACGTCCAGGTAGTAATGGAACAGCTCCCAACCCAGCTCCTCGATGGTCGAGCGACCACTGGCGATGCGACCGGCGTCGATGTCGATCAGGTCGGGCCAGCGCTGGGCCAGTTCGCTGCGGGTACACACCTTGACCACCGGCGCCATGGCCAGGCCATACGGGGTGCCGCGGCCGGTAGTGAAGACGTGCAGGTTCATGCCGGCCGCCAGTTGCAAGGTGCCACAGACAAAGTCGCTGGCCGGGGTGGCGCAGAAAATCAGGCCTTTGCGGTTGACCCGCTCGCCTGGGCCGAGCACACCCTGGATAGCGCCGCTGCCCGACTTGACGATCGAACCCAGCGATTTCTCGACGATGTTCGACAGCCCTCCTTTCTTGTTGCCCGGTGTGGTGTTGGCGCTGCGGTCGGCGGCGCCTTGCTGCAGGTAGCGGTCGTACCAGTCCATTTCGCGCACCAGCGCGTCGGCAACGTCCTGGTTTTCCGCACGCGAGGTCAGCATGTAGATCGCGTCGCGCACCTCGGTCACTTCAGAGAACAGCACGGTGGCGCCAGCGCGGACCAGCAGGTCGGCGGCATAGCCCAGTGCCGGGTTGGCGGTGATGCCCGAGAAGGCGTCGCTGCCACCGCATTGCATACCGAGGATCAGTTCGCTGGCCGGGACCGTTTCGCGGCGGCGCTGGTCGAGCTTCTTCAGGCGGGTTTCGGCCAGGTCCATGATCTGCTCGATCATTTCAACAAAGCCAAGGCTGGCATCTTGCAGGCGGTACAGCCATGGGTCGCTGAGGTCCACCGAGGGGTCGTTGTCGTGCATCACCTGGCTGGCTTGCAGTTTTTCACAGCCCAGGCTGATCACCAGTGCCTCGCCGCCAAGGTTAGGGTTGCGCGCCAGGTTGCGCACGGTGCGGATCGGGATGTAAGCGTCGCGGGCGTTGATTGCCACACCGCAGCCGTAGCTGTGGGTAATGGCTACCACGTCATCGACGTTGGGGTATTTGGGCAGTAGTTCGTTGCGAATGCGCTTGACTGCATGTTCCAGCACGCCGGTCACGCACTGCACGGTGGTGGTGATGCCGAGGATATTGCGGGTGCCGACAGTGCCGTCGGCGTTGCGATAGCCCTCGAAAGTGAAGCCCTCCAGCGGCGGCAGCGGTTGTGGCACTGCATCGCAGCGCGGCAGGCTGTCCAGGTCCGGGGCGGCCGGCATGGCCAGCTGGCTTTCCTGAACCCAGCTGCCTTGGCGCAGGTCTTCCAGCGCGTAGCCGATGATTTGCCCGTAGCGGCGCACGGGCTCGCCCTTGGCGATGGCCACGGTGGCCACCTTGTGGCTTTGCGGCACGCCTTCGATCAGGGTCAGGCCGTCGGCGAAGCGGGCGCCTTCGCCCAAGCCACCGTCGTTGACGACGACCACGACGTTGTCGTCGTCGTGCAGGCGGACGTAGCGGGGCGAGTCGGAATGTTCGATCAACTGCATGTTTGGGCCCTACTTGTCAGGTTCTCAGGCTTTTGTACATCCGCCCATGCCGGGTGACCCGGCGCGGGCGTGTTTTTTCAGTGACGGGAGCTGGCCAGTTCGCCGTCGGTGGCAGGCTCAGCGTGTGGCTTCGGGGCAGCATCACGCAATTCGATACGCTTGATGGGGCCGACGATAACCAGATAGCTGAATACCGCTACCAGCGCGTTGGCACCCACGTACACAAGCGCCCACTTGAACGAGCCGGTCGCGCTGATGATGTAGCCGATCACGATAGGGGTGGTGATCGACGCGATGTTGCCGAAGGTGTTGAACAGGCCACCGGACAGCCCGGCGATCTGCTTGGGTGAAGTGTCCGCGACCACCGCCCAGCCCAGTGCGCCGATGCCCTTGCCGAAAAACGCCAGCGTCATGAAGCCAACCACCATCCACTCGGCATCGACGTAGTTGCAGAACACCATGGTGGTGGACAGCAGCAGGCCACAGACGATCGGCAGTTTGCGCGAGAAGGTCAGCGAGTTGCCGCGGCGCAGCAGCCAGTCGGAGATCACGCCACCCAGGACGCCGCCGATAAAACCACACACCGCCGGCAGCGAGGCGATGAAGCCGGCCTTGAGAATGGTCATGCCACGTTCCTGCACCAGGTACACCGGGAACCAGGTGAGGAAGAAGTAGGTGATGGCGTTGATGCAGTACTGGCCCAGGTATACGCCCAGCAGCATGCGGCTGGTCAGCAACTGCTTGATGTAACCCCATTTCGGGCCGTCGCTGCCGCGCTTCTGGTCCATGTCGACCAGGCCGCCGTTCTGCTCGATGTGCTCGAGTTCGGTTGGGCTGATGCGCGGGTGTTGGCGCGGGTTGTAGATGGTCTTCAGCCACACCATCGAGAAGATGATGCCCAGCACACCCATGACCACGAAGACGTGCTCCCAGCCGAAGCTGAACACGATCCAGCCCATGATCGGGGCGAACAGTGCAGTGGCGAAATACTGCGCCGAGTTGAAGATGGCCGACGCCGTGCCGCGTTCCTGGGTCGGGAACCATGCGGCGACGATGCGCGCGTTACCCGGGAATGACGGGGCTTCGGCGAAACCGACCAGGAAGCGCAGGGTGAAGAGGGTGACCACGGCCCAGGCAACCGGCAGGCCACCGACAAAACCCTGCAGCAGGGTGAACAGCGACCAGGTGAAGATGCTGAAGGCGTAGACGTTTTTGGAACCGAAGCGATCGAGCAGCCAGCCACCAGGAATCTGGCCAGCCACGTAAGCCCATCCGAAGGCGGAAAAGATATAACCGAGGGTTACGGCGTCAATGCCGAGGTCTTTCTGCAGGCTGGAGCCTGCGATAGCAATGGTAGCGCGGTCGGCATAGTTGATCGTGGTCACCAGAAACAGCATGAACAGGATCAGGTAGCGCACATGCGTTTTCTTAGTCGCTTGCATGCTGGCAAAACTCCCACTAGTTATTTTTGTGCGGGCTCACGAATTGTAACCGGAGTGGGGGTAGGCCCACTCCGGGTGCGGCATCTGGCAGGCCGCGGGCAGCGCTTACTGCGGGCCCATCTTGTCCATCAGCGCGGCGAGCATTTCGTACTCTTCGGCGGTGAGGTCGGTCAGCGGAGTGCGCACCGGGCCAGCGTCGTAACCGGCAATTCTGGCGCCGGCCTTGACGATGCTCACGGCGTAGCCGGCCTTGCGGTTGCGGATGTCCAGGTAGGGCAGGAAGAAATCGTCGATCAGCTTGGCCACGGCGGCGTGGTCGTCACGGGCGATGGCGTTGTAGAAGTCCATGGCGGTTTTCGGCACGAAGTTGAACACCGCGGAGGAGTAAACCGGTACGCCCAGGGCCTTGTAGGCGGCAGCATACACTTCGGCGGTCGGCAGGCCACCCAGGTAGCTGAAGCGCTCGCCCAGGCGACGACGGATCGACACCATCAGTTCGATATCACCCAGGCCGTCCTTGTAGCCGATCAGGTTCGGGCAGCGCTCGGCCAGTTTTTCCAGCAGGTCGGCGTTCAGGCGGCAGACGTTGCGGTTGTACACCACCACACCGATGTTTACCGATTTGCACACCGCTTCGACGTGGGCGGCGACGCCGTCCTGGCTGGCTTCGGTCAGGTAGTGCGGCAGCAACAGCAAGCCCTTGGCACCCAGGCGCTCGGCTTCCTGCGCGTATTCGATGGCCTGACGGGTAGAGCCACCGACACCGGCGAGGATCGGCACCGAAGTGGCGCAGGTGTCGACCGCGGTCTTGATCACCTGGCTGTATTCGCTGGCGGCCAGGGAGAAGAATTCACCGGTACCGCCAGCGGCGAACAGCGCGCTGGCGCCGTAGGGGGCCAGCCACTCAAGGCGCTTGATGTAGCCAGCCGGGTTGAAGTCGCCCTGGGCATTGAAGTCGGTGACCGGGAAAGACAGCAGGCCGTGAGAGAGGATGGATTTAAGTTCTTGTGGATTCATTGTTGTTGGCATCCTGTGGCGCTTGGGTGAGGGGGTGTTGTTTTGCGTTGGAGGTAAGTTATCGTACAACTTGTGCGATGACTAGTCCTTTTTCAGAGTTTTGTGTTCTCGCCAGGGTGGCCGTCTGGATAGGTGTGTTGTGGCGCAGATCGAGCGCCGCCCGCGCGGCGCTTCGCGGGTAAACCCGCTCCTACGTTTGTTTCGGGCCAGTTATGCCTGTGGCATTTGCGCGCGGACGCCTTGGCGCATGCCTCGATATCGCGTCGTACAAACAAGGCGGTCGCGCGCGTCTGGCACAGGCGATACTGGCCCGAAACAAACGTAGGAGCGGGTTTACCCGCGAAGCGCCGCGCGGGCGGCGCTCGATTTCACAGGCGCAGCAGGTACGACGACAAACACATGGCAGTCATCGTATCTCTTAAGGGGAAGGAAAAAACGATCGCGGAGACAGGCATAAGCCCGCCGCCCGATTCCACGGGAAGTGTTCTGGGACCAGCAGAGGGTGACCGGGGAAACGGGGGTGGCCTTGCGCCGCCCCGCGATCAAAGCAGAGGAAACTGAAGGTCAGGCCGCGTGCTGGCGCTTGATTTGCGCCTTGCGTACCTGGGCCCGGCAAGCATCGCCGAAAGCCTGGAAGATCTTTATCGAGTCAGGGTTCTTCGCCGCCTGCCATTCAGGGTGCCACTGCACCGCGAACAAGAACGGCGAAATGCTTGGCGCATGAATCGCTTCGACCAGGCCATCTTCGGCACGGGCGATCGCTTCAATACCGGCGCCGAGCTTGTGCAGGCCTTGGCCATGCAGCGAGTTGACGCGAATCTCGTCGGTACCCAGGGTGTCGTGTAGCCAGCTGCCCGGCTGGATCTTCACCCCATGCACCTGGGCGTACTGCACTTCGACCGGGTCTTCCGGGTTTTCCCGGTGGTCATTGAACCCAGGTTCGGCATACACCTTCTGGTAAATGTCGCCACCCAGGGCCACGTTGATTTCTTGCATGCCGCGGCAGATGCCGAAAATGGGCAGGCCACGCTTGATCGCCGCCTTGACCAGCGGAATGTCGAACAGGTCGCGGTTCTGGTCCTGGCCTTTGCCTGGGGTCTGGTTTTCCTGGCCATACAGGGCCGGGTCGATGTTGCTGCCAGCGCCAGTCAGGTAAACGCCGTCGGCCATGTCCAGGTAGGTCTCGAGGTCGTCAGTGCCGCAGCAGGTAGGCACCAACACCGGGACGCAATCGGAGAACTCGACCAGCGGGGTAATGTATTTGTGGGTCATGACCTGGTAGTCATGGCCTTTGCGCTCTTGGCTGCCCATGGTCATCAGGACGACGGGTTTGCGCAGGGAAGGTTGCTTGTTGCCAATGTTGCTGTTGGACATATGTCACCTTGGGACAGGTTCGACCTGTCGTTGTTGTGCAGGCGCACGGCGCGGGGCCTTGGGTGCTGCCTGTAGCCCCGAGCACTGCCGGCTCGTCAGAGGCGACGATTCCGGTCGGGGCTTGTAGATAGCTTGCCAGAGCCGTTCGATATGTCAAACGACGGAAGCGGGCTTTAACGTGGGGGATACGCCGTTTTCTGGGGGCTGAAACCGATGCGGGCCTGTGGCGACGTGGGTTTGGCAGGGTCTGCGGTCAATAATATTTAACGATGCAGTTGGTTCATTGCAGCGGTGCAATGAATAGGTCGCTTGAAGTCACCTCGCTCCATGTGCGGCCTTGTGTCGCGAAGCCAACACCGTGGTGGATGGCACGGGCTTCGCCCGTGTTCGCGGGCAAGCCCCCCCCACAGGGATGGCGCCAGCTTTTAGAAATTGAGCAAGACAGTTGCTCCCACACGCTATCCGCGTTACACCCCAGGTTTTCAGCGCGGCTTGCGCAGCGCTGCATGCTGGGGGTTGAAGGTGAGGATCGCCAGCAGGGTGAACAATGCGGTCAACCCCAGGCACACCGCCAGCGCCAGCAGGTTCAACCGCTCATAAAGTGCAAACCGCACCAGCTCTACGGCATGGGTGAACGGGTTCACAGCACACAGCCAGTACAACCACTGGCTGGCCTCGCGCATTTTCCACAACGGGTACAGCGCCGACGACAGGAAGAACAGCGGGAAGATCACGAAGTTCATCACCCCGGCGAAGTTCTCCAGCTGGCGGATGGCGTTCGACAGCAATAGCCCCAGGGCACTGAGCATGAAGGCCACCAGCAGCAACGCTGGCAGCGCCATCAGCAAGCCCGCTGCCGGTGGTTGTACCCCGTATAACCAGGCAATGGCGAGGAAGGCATAGACTTGCAGCAGTGAAATCAATGAAGTTGCCAGCAGTTTGCTGCCCAGCAGGAACGGGCGTGGCAGCGGGCTGGTCAGCAACACGCGCATGCTGCCCATCTCGCGGTCGTAGACCATCGACAATGAGCCCTGCATGCCGTTGAACAGCAGAATCATGCAGGCCAGGCCGGGGATGATGTACACCTCGTAGGGGATGTAGGTGTCGTAGGGCTCGATGATGGCAATGCCCAGCGCTGCGCGAAAGCCGGCAGCGAATACCAGCAACCACAGCAGCGGGCGTACCAGCGCGCTGAGCAGACGTGTACGCTGCAGCACGAAGCGCAGCCATTCGCGCAGCATGATGCCGTTGAAACATTGCCAGTAAGCGTTCATCGGGCGTTGGCTCCTGAGGGGGCGTTGGTCAAGCGGGCAAAGGCGTGATCGAGGTCACCGCCGTGCTCAAGGCTCAGCGCATCGGCGGTACCGCTGGCCACCAGGCGCCCCTGATGCAGAATCAACAAATCATCGCTGGGCTGCACTTCGTCCAGCAGATGAGTGGCCCACAGCACACTGAGCTGCTGCTCGCGGCACAGCCGGCGCAGGTGCTGGTTAAGCGCCAGGCGGCTGGCCGGATCGAGGCCGACGCTGGCTTCGTCCAGCAGCAGCAGGCGCGGTTCATGCAGCAGCGCGCGAGCAATTTCCACCCGCCGCCGATGGCCGATGTTCAGCTCACGCACACGATCGCGCCGGCGTTCGCCAAGGCCTTGGCGGGCCAGTTCGGCTTCGACCCGCAGGTGGCTCTGACGCCGCGACAGGCCATGCAAGGCGGCGTGGTAGCGCAGGTTCTGCTCAACGCTCAGGTCCAGGTCCAGGGTGCTTTGCTGAAACACCACGCCCAGCTGGCGCAAGGCCGGGCGTGCAGCGTTGCGTAATGAGCAGCCGCACACGCGGATGTCGCCATGCTGCAGGTCGTACAGGCGCGTGAGCAGGGCGATCAAGGTCGACTTGCCGGCACCATTGGGGCCCAGCAATGCGGCGAAGCGCCCAGGTGCCAGGCTGAAACCGACCTGCCTGAGTGCCTCGCGCTGGCCATAGGCAAAGCTCACGTCACTGACGTCGAGGGCATTCATGGTGTCACCACCACGCCCCAGGGGTAGCGCCCGACTTTCACCGACTTGAGCACTTTGAGCTGCTTCACATCGATGACCGAAACGTCACCGCTGACACCGTTGGTGGCCAGCAACTGGCGCTGGTCCGGGGTGAATGCCAGCTGCCAGACCCGCCGCCCGACCAGCAGGTAGTCGAGCACATCAAAGGTCTTGGCATCGATCACCGCCACGTGGTTGGCCGGGCCCAAGGCGACGAAGGCGTACTTGCCATCGGCGCTGAGCTTGATGCCCACTGGCTGGACTTTGTCCGGGTGCACGCCCTTGATCTGGAAATTCAGGGTTTTCAGCACCTGGCGCGTGGCCACGTCAAGTATGGTCACCGTGCCGCCGATTTCTGCCGAGGCCCACAGGCGCGAACCGTCTTTGCTGAACTCGACGAAGCGCGGGCGCTGGTCGACCAGCGTGCTGTCGGCCAGGGTCTGGGTGCTGGTGTCGATCCAGTGCAGCATGTTGGTGGTTTCACTGGTGTTGACCGCCCACTTGCCGTCAGGGCTGACCGCCATGCCTTCGGGTTCGATGCCGACTTCGATCTGCCCGAGCACCTTGTCGGTGACGGTGTCGATCACTGTCACCAGCGCATCGTCCTCGTTGGACACATACAGCCAGCGGTCGTTGGGGTGCAGGGCGAACTGCTCGGGGTCCTTGCCGGAAGGCAGCTCCTTGATGATCTTGCGTGTGGCCACGTCCATCACCTGCACCCGGTCCGAATCGCTGGCGCAGATGTACAGCAGCTTGCTGTCGTGTGACAGCAGCAAGCCACGCGGGCGCTGGCCCACCGGCAGGGTTTCGGTGACTTCCAGCGTTTGCATGTCGATCAGGCTGAGGCTGTTGTCCTTCTCGTTGGAGACCCAGGCGGTGGCAGCCATGGCGTGACTGCTGGCCAGCGCCAGGGCGCCCGACAGCAGGCTGGGGTAAATCAGGGCCCGGTGGAAGAGGGGGCGGCGCATGGCGGATTCCTTATTGTTGTGGTTGTCGGGTCAGGGGTAGCTACACGTCACTTCGGGCTTGTCATAGCCCAGGCTGTCCATTTCGTTGAAGGGATGCAGGAAGCCCTCCTGCGGCGAGGTGCTGACCAGGGCGCGGGGCTGAACCAACGGGATCGGCTGGCGCAGTTCGCCGTTCCACGGGCGGTAACTGAGCTTGCGCCCCTTGAAACCGTCCAGCGGCAACTGCTCGCTGAGCAGCAGTTGCTGCAGCGCGCGCGGTTCGGCCAGGCGCAGCTTGCTTGCCGCACTGGCGACACTGCGCACAGCCATCCAGGCGGCGAAGTCACGGTCATTCATCCAGCGCCCGGCCTGGGCCTCGAAGCGTTTTTGCAACTGCGCCGCCCCGAAGGTTTCCACCGTCTTGTGCCAGCCCGTGGGGGTCAGGCCCTGGGTACCGGCCACCGGGCGTGGATACCACGTCTGGTAGGGCAGGTACTCGCCGAAGTCACCGCGTTCGTCGGCCACCAGTACCACATCGTACTCGGCAGTCTGGGTGAACAGCGGCATGTCGGCCTGGGCGCTGCGGCGCTGGTCGTTATCGAAGGTCCAGGTTTTTTCCGCGACCAGTTGCACGCCAAAGCGCTTCACCGACCGCCGCAGGGCAGCGGCGTAAGCCTGGTCGTCCGGGGTCTGGCCGACCACCAGCAATGCCCGTTGCCATTTGCGCAGTACCAGGAACTGCGCCAAGGCATCGGCCAGCATGGCCCGGCTCGGCAGGCTGTGCAGGACATTGCCCAGGCACTGGCTGCTGCGCAGGCTGTCGTCGGGGCTGCCGGCGTTGAACAGCAGGCTGTCGGGCAGGGCGGCAGACAGCGCGCGCAGGCTGGCGGCCGGGGCATTCACCACGAACAGGCGCAGGCCTTGTTCATGCTGGGCCCTGGCGGCTTGCAGCAGGGCCTCGGGGCTGTCGACATTGGCGCTGGTCAGCTGAAATTGCTGCTTCAGGAAGCGCCCGGTGCTGTTGCTGTCGACAATGGCCAGTTCGGCACCTTGGAGCCCGGCATCGCCGGGTTCGGGGATGACATTGGACAGCAGCGGGCCAGCGGCGGGGCGATAGCCCAGGTAGCCGATGCGTATGTGCAGCGGGGCTGCGGCCTGGCCCTGAGCAGCGGGCGCCAGGGGCGTAGCCAGCGTTGCGGCCAAGGCCAGCAGGCAGGTCAAGGCAAGGTGGGCAGGCTGGCGCATAACACACTCCACGGCAGATGGCGCCAGCATAGGAAGCCTGCCGGGAGGGGGGAATATGCAGAAAGTAGCGCTCGGCCGGTACCAAGGTAGTAATTCAGTGCGGGGGCCGCAGTTTTACGATGGTCCACAACGGCCTGAGGAGAACCGCTTGTGCGCCTTGTCAACTTGTCGGCCCTGTGGCGAGTCAACCTCTGGGTCACGTTATGCTTCGCCTTGGTGACGCTGGCTTGTGCCGGGGTGCTGTTGCACCAGGCGGTGGCCGACGTCGAGCGTGAGTTGCAGTCAGCCGAAGCCGTGGTGGCATACCTGGGCGACACCGCCGAACGCGACCCGGCAAACCTGCAGCCCGGCTTGACCAAGAGCCTGCGCCATGTGCGGGTGCATTGGCTGGCAGCGGGTGAGGTGCCAAGGCTGCCGCAAGAGGCCGGTATGGATGCCTGGCTCGGCCGCCAGTTGTTCGGCGAGCGCTACCACAGCAGCCGGCTGCTGGACTTGAGTGATGGCCGCCGCGTGTTGATTGCCGTGGATGCGCGGGATGAAATCGATGAAGTCTGGGACTCCCTGCAACAACTGCTTGTCGTTTGTGGCCTGGCGTTGTTGCTGAGCTTGTTGACCATCCGCTGGGCGGTACGGCGGGCCATGGGCCTGCTGGATGAGCTGCTGGGCGCCTTGCATCAGGTCTCAGGCGGGCAATTGACGGCACGCCTGCGCGAAGCCGGCCTGCCGGAAGCGCGCCAGCTGGCCAAACACTTCAACCGCATGGCCGCAACCCTGGAGCAGGCTCAGGCCGACAATGCCCACCTGACCCAGGCCCTGCTGGCGGTGCAGGAGCAGGAACGTACCCAGCTGGCGCAGACCCTGCACGATGATCTGGGGCAATACCTGGCAGGCATACGTGCCCAGCTATGCCTGCTGCGTATGGTGGCCGAACAGCCTGAAGTGGTGACGCAGACGGCGCAGGCCCTTGAATTCAATTGCGAGCGCCTGCAGCAGGGTTTTCGCGCGCTGGTGCACAACTTGTATCCGGTGGCGCTGCACTACATGCCGTTGGCCGAGGCCTTCGGGCTGTTGGTGAGCCAGTGGCAGGCCAGCCAGGGCATCGAATGCCGGCTGCGGGTTGGCGAGCACTTGCCGGCGCTGCCTGGGGCGAGCAGAACGCATTTGTACCGCTTGCTGCAGGAGGCGTTGACCAACGTCGCCCGGCATGCCGGTGCCAGCCAGGTGCGGGTGCGCCTGCAGCGCAGTACCAAGGGCTTGCGCCTGTTCATTCGCGACAACGGCTGCGGCGGGTGCCAGCCCCAGCGCCCAGGGGTAGGCCTGCACTCGATGGCCGAGCGCGCCCGCAGCCTTGGGGGGGAGTTACGCATTTTCAGCCGCCCGGGCGGTGGCTGGGCGCTGGCCCTTAACATTCCCGAGGAGGTGCGATGAATATCGTGTTGGTCGATGACCACGCCGTGGTCCGCCAAGGCTACGCCAGCTTGCTGCGGGCGGTGCTGCCATTGGTGCAGGTGCGTGAGGCCGCCAGTGGTGAAGAGGCGCTGGCCAGGGTTCAGGAGCAGGTGCCCAACCTGGTGATCATGGACTTTGGCCTGCCCGGTATCAGTGGCCTGGAAACCACCCGCCGCCTGCGCCAGCGCCTGCCGCAATTGCGGGTGCTGTTTTTCAGCATGCACGATGAGCTGCCGCTGGTGCGCCAGGCGCTGGATGCGGGTGCCTCGGGCTACCTGACCAAGAACTCGGCGCCCGAGGTGCTGATCGAGGCGGTGCAGCGGGTGTTGGCCGGGCATGCCTACATCGAGCAGCCCCTGGCCACCCAGCTGGCTTGCCTGTCACAGCAAAGCACCAGTGACCCGCGGTTGCAGCGCATGACCCAGCGCGAACTGGAGATATTCACGATGCTGGCCAAGGGCACCCCGGCGCGGGTGATTGCCGAGCAGTTGTGTATCAGTGCCAAGACCGTGTCCAACCACCTGACCTTGCTCAAGAGCAAGTTGCAGGTCAGCTCGCATGCCGAGCTGGTGCATCTGGGGATTGACCTGGGGGTGGTGCGCGTGGCGGGGTGAGGTATTTCATTGCACCTGTTGGGGCTGCGTCGCAGCCCACCGCGCACAACGGAATGTGTCCAGCCCCCGACATGTGTCCACCCCCGAATCAGGCGTAGGAGCGGGTTTACCCGCGAATACGGTGGCGGCGGCAACGGTGAACGGCGGGTGGAGATTGGCCAGCAGGCCCGGCCCTTTCGCGGGTAAACCCGCGCCTACGACGGAATGTGTTCAACCCCCGATGCGTGTCCACCACCGATCCGTGTGTGTAGGAGCGGGTTTACCCGCGAATACGGTGGCGGTAGCAACAGTGAACGGCGGGTGGAAATTGGCCAGCAGGGCCGGCCCTTTCGCGGGTGAACCCGCGCCTACAGGCCGCTCATTTGTCCCAGGTTTCAGGGCACCCCTTGCACCCCTCCATGTTGGCCTCCTGAAAATTCCCGTAATGCTGCCGCGCCCCGCGCAAATCGGCGTGTGCCAGGTTGCTCTGGCCAAACTTGGCCTCCTGCAGGTTGGCATCGCCCAGGTTGGCCGCTTGCAGGTCGGCCTTGCTCAACCATGCCATCTCCAGGTCCGCCGCCTGCAAGTTGGCCTGCTGCAGCTTTGCCCCGGACAGCCTGGCGAACTGCAGGTAGGCTGCGCGCAGGTCCGCCTTTTCAAACTGTGCACCCTGGGCGAACAAGCCCCAGCCTTGAATGGCCACCAGCCTGCTGTTGCTCAGGTCAGCCAGGCGCAGATTGCTCTGTTGCAGGCTGGCGCGGGTCAGGTTGGCACCTTGCAGGCGGGCTTTTTCCAGATTTGCCAGGTCCAGCTGGGCATGACGCAGGTCGGCATCGCGCAGGTCGGCACCGGCCAGGTTCATCTTGCGCAGGTCCTGGTTGGCCAGGTTGGCGCCGCGCAGGTTGGCCCCCGGGCACTGGCTGGCTTCGGCAATCACACAGCCGTTGATGGTCAAGGGGGTATCGTTGCCGGCGTCGTCGGCGCTCACTGCCAAGGCAGGGGATAGCGCCAGCAGCAAGGTAAAGGGCAGGTAATTCATGGCAAAAGCCTCTGGGCAGGAGAAGGGCAGAAACGGGGAGGGGCGCAGGCCGCTCCCCGCTGCAGGTCAACGCTGTGCAGTCTTGTTGTCCCAGCTCGGGATCTTGAACACCCAGAACGAACCACCCTGAGCCACCGGTTTGGTCAGCTCGGCCATGTCGCCGCCCCACAGCGGTACTGCACCGCCGTAGCCCACGGTCACGCCGATGTACTGCTCGCCGTCCTGCTCCCAGGTGATGGGCGGCGAGACGATGCCGCTGCCGGTCTGGAACTTCCACAGCTCTTTGCCCGTCTTGGCGTCGAAGGCCTTGAAGAAGCCGTCGCCCGTGCCGGTGAACACCAGGTTGCCCTTGGTCGCCAACACACCGGCCCATAACGGCAGGTGCTCCTTGTGTTCCCACACCAGTTTGCCGGTGGAAGGGTCCATGGCGCGCAATGTGCCGACGTGGTCGTCGTACATGCGCTTGATACGGAAGCCCATGCCCAGATAAGCCGAGCCCTTCTTGTAGTTCACTTCCTCGGTCCAGTATTCCTCTTTCCACTGGTTGCCGGGGATGTAGAACAGCCCGGTGTCCTGGCTGTAGGCCATGGGGTTCCAGTTCTTGCCGCCCAGGAACGGTGGCGAGACTTCCACCGGCTTGCCCTTGGTTTCACCCGGAAGCGGCTTGGCCGGGCGTTGGCCGGGGTTTTCCACCGGGCGGCCGGTCTTCAGGTCGATATGGCTGGCCCAGGTGATGTTGTCGACGAAGGGGAAGGCGTTCTGCAGCTTGCCGTTGTTGCGGTCGACCACATAGAAGAAGCCGTTGCGGTCGGCGTGGGCGGTGGCCTTGACCACGTTGCCGTTCTTGTCCTTGTAGTCGAACAGCACCAGCTCGTTGTTGCCGGAGAAGTCCCAGGCATCGTTGGGGGTGTGCTGGTAGAACCACTTGACCTCGCCGGTACTCGGGTCGACGCCGACCTGGCCGGAGGTGTACAGGCTGTCGAAGTCATGCGGGTTGCCGTCTTTCGACGTGCGCGCCCAGGTATTCCAAGGGCCGGGGTTGCCAGCGCCGACAATGATGGTGTTGGTCTCGGGGTCGAAGCTCGCGCTTTGCCAAGGGGCTCCGCCGCCGTGGCTCCAGGCTTCGACCTTGCCGGTTTCGGTGGTTGGGTCGTCTGGCCAGGACGGCGCCTTGACGTCACCGGTCGGGGTGCTGTCCTTGCCGTTCAGGCGGCCCATGTGGCCCTCGACGAAGGGCCGCATCCACACTTCTTCACCGGTGTCCGGGTCGCGCGCGAACAGCTGGCCGACCACGCCGAATTCATCGCCGGAGCTGCCGTGGATCAGCAGCACCTTGCCGCTGGTCTTGTCCTTGATCAGCACTGGCGCACCGGTCATGGTGTAGCCGGCGCTGTGGTCGCCGAACTTCTTGTTCCACACCACTTTGCCGGTGCGCTTGTCGAGGGCGATGACACGCGCATCGAGGGTGCCAAAGTAGATCTTGTCGCCGTAGATCGCCGCCCCGCGGTTGACCACGTCGCAGCAGGGACGAATGTTGTCGGGCAGGCGGTGGTTGTAGGTCCACAGGCGTTTGCCGGTCTTGGCATCGAGGGCGAATACCCGTGAGTACGAGCCGGTGACGTAGACCACGCCATCGCTGACGATGGCCTGGGATTCCTGGCCGCGCTGCTTCTCGTCGCCGAAGGAGTAGGACCAGGCCGGGGTCAGCTTGAACACGTTCTTGTCATTGACCTGGGCCAGCGGGCTCCAGCGCTGGGCATTGGTGCCCATGCCGTACTGCAGCACGTCCTGGGTGGTCAGGTGGTCATTGGCGATGTCTTCCCAGGTGACGTTCTTGCCGGCAGGTGCAGCGGGTGTGCTGGCCGCTGTTGCCACATTGCCCAGGGCCAGGCTACCGGCTATCAGCAGGACGCGCACGCTCAGGGCCAGCGGGGAAAGGGCGGGTAGCGATCTTATTGTCATGGTTGCAGTTCCCAGTGGAGGTTTTGGCCTGCACAGGGTGGGGCGCAGCGGCCATCGCGGGATACGGAAAAAGTCCCGCCCTTGCCGGGAATAGTTCCCGCACGGCACCTCAATTGGCCCTTCGCCACAAGCCCTACTACCAAGGGATTAAGGCTCGGCCACCAAAGCAGCATTCGGCCGCCCGCGGGCTGTTTCTAAGATGGCGGCACGGCCTCTGTGGTTGAGGCTTTGTGTGCAAAGGTGAGGGCATAACAATGACAACAAAATGCAATGTGTTGCTTGCTGCTGGGTTGCTGGCCGCAGCCGTGCTGACCGGTACAGCCTGGGCCCATGGCAACGTGGTGCCCCAGGCAGTGGAGACCAAGGGCCTGACCCCGATCAAGGACACTGGTGTGAGCCTGGACGGCGACGGCTGGGCCGCGGTCAACCCGTACCGCAGCTCGCCCGAGCACGAAAAGGCCGTGGAAATCGGCGCCTCGGCCTACAACCAGAACTGCGCTGCCTGTCATGGCCTGGAGGCCAAGTCGGGTGGTATCGCCCCTGACTTGCGCATGCTCGATGCGGGTGATGCCGGCGATGAATGGTTCGTCGAGCGGGTACGCCACGGCGCGGTTCGCGACGGCCGCGTGTACATGCCGAAGATGGCCGACTACCTCAGCCAGGAAGCCCTGTGGGCGGTGCGCACCTACCTCGACAGCGTGCACGTCGAGGAGTGACGGCCATGCGTCTGTGGGCGGTGCTGTTGAGTGGCCTGCTGCTGTGTTGCGCGGTGGCCCAGGCGCAGGTGCGCAACTATGACGCGATCATCGCCGCCGGCGAGCTCAAGGTGGCAGTGTACAAGGATTTCGCCCCCTACAGTTTCCAGGACCACGGCCAGCCGCGTGGTGTCGATGTGGAGCTGGCGCAGGCCCTGGCCACGGCCTTGGGGGTACGCCTGCAACTGATCTGGGCGCCACCCGGAGAAAAGCTCGACGATGACCTGCGCGACTACATCTGGCGTGGCAGCCCGCTGCGTCATCAGCAATTGGCCGACCTGATGATGCGGGTGCCTTACGATCGCGCCTACGCGCAGCGGCGCAACGAGCTGGGGGAGCTGGAAAACGCCCAGGTGGTGATGTTCGGCCCCTATCAGCAGGAGCGTTGGCAGGTGGCCTACGATCGCCGTCGCCTGGCCTCGGTGGCCAGTGTCGCGGTATTCCAGCAGCATCCTATCGGGGTCGAGGTGGACAGCGTGCCGTCGTTCTACCTGACATCGGTGTTCAACGGCATGCTCAGCGCCAGGACCCACCATTACCCCGGTGTGCAGCAAGCTTTCGCTGCCATGCAGGCCGGCCAGGTGGACGCAGTGATGGCGATGCGCGGCGAGGTTGACTGGCAGCTGCACCAGGCCGCCGACCCGCAACTGGCCTTGGCAGAAAACGCCTACCCGAACCTTGGCAAACAGGCCTGGGAAATCGGCATGGCCGTACATGAAAGCAACCGGCAGCTGGCCTATGCCGTGGAGGAGGCCATGGAAGCGATGATTCGCGATGGCCGGCTCAAGGCGATGTATGCCGCATACGGCCTGCGTTACGAGGTCCCGGAGATGTATCAATAGGAGTGGCCATGAACTGGCGAGCAACTTTCCTGCTGGCCTGCTGGATGCCCTGGGCCGCCCAGGCTGCGACACAAGGCACCCACACAGACCCGGTGCCTTCTGTGATGTGGGACTTCTACCACAAGCAGTTGCTGGGGCAGGCGGCGTTCGTGTTCGATGACCGTGTGAAGCTTCTGGCGCCGCCCTTTGCCGAGGATGCACGGCAGGTACCGCTGGAGATCGACGCCCGGGCGTTCACGGGCGATGTGGTGCGGATTATCGCCTGGGCAGAACTGAACCCTCTGCCGCGCATCGTCGACTTTCAGCCCGGCGAGCGCGTATTGCCCTGGTTGTCGATCCGCATCCGCATCGAACAGGCCACACCGTTGCGCGCCGCCGTACTGACACGCGATGGCCTGTGGCACGTTGGTTCGACCCTGATCGATGCTGCCGGCGGCGGTTGTACCGCACCCAGCGTGGTGCGCACCCAGCCCGGCTGGGAGGAGCATCTCGGGGAGGTGCTGGGCGGGCGCTACCCGCGTGGCGACAGCAGCCGCCTGCGCCTGCAGGTGGCCCACCCGATGGATAACGGCCTGGTCAGCGGCATTCCTGAATTCTTTCTCAACCATGCCGAGTTGCAAGGTGCAGATGGCCAGCGCCTGGCCAGCCTGGAGCTGTACCCGGCGGTCAGCGAAAACCCCAACCTGGGCTTTGACATTCAGGGCCCGGGGCCAACACGGCTGCTGTTGCAGGACAACAGCGGCAACCAGTTCGAGGCGGCGCTGCCCTGAGCGCGTTGTCTGATTTCACCCTGAACCGAGGCACCGTCATGCGTTGGATCCTGCTGTTGCTGCTGTGCCTGGGGCTGCCGGCCCAGGCTGATCTGACGTACCGGCTTACCCCCCGGCAGATCGCCGAGGGCACCTGGTTGCTGGAAGGCAGCACCGACAATTTCGCCAAGGCCAATGGCGGCAATGTGGTCAACACCGCGTTCATCGTCACCGACAGCGGTGTGGTGGTGATCGACAGCGGGCCGTCGAAGGGCTATGGCGAGGCATTGCGCAAGGCAATTGCCACCCTCACCGACAAGCCGGTAGTGGAGGTGCTGCTGACCCATCATCATCCTGACCATGTGCTGGGCAACCAAGCCTTTGCCGATGTACCGATCGGTGCCCTGGCCGGCACCCGCGACCTGCTGCGCCAGCAAGGCGATGCCATGGCCGAGAGCATGTATCGCCTGGTCGGCGACTGGATGCGCGGTACCGAGGTGGTGCTGC